>NZ_JBFUIU010000136.1:0-15247 GCF_056401695.1 Variovorax sp. P4_D9 | reverse complement strand
CGCTCGGCAGTGGCGCGATCCAGGCTCTCCTCGAGCAAATCGAGGAAGGGCTCCTGCGGCAACTCGCCCGCGGGCGCCTGCTCGAGGCTGTGGCGGATGTGGGCCGCGAGCGGCACATGGGCAAGCAGCTGCTGCCCGAGCAGCTCTTGCCGCAGCGTGTGCGCGCCGGCGACATAGCGCCGGCCCAGCGCCGTCAGATGGAGGTCGGCATCCGCCAGTTGCGCGAAGCCCAGCAGCGCGAGCGCCTGCGCCAGCGGCAGCAGGTCATGGTCGGTGAGCTCGGCCTCCTCGGCGAGTTGCGGCAGGTCGGCGCGGCCTTCGCGGCCGTCCTCCACCAGCATCTCGAGCAAGGCTTCCATGCGGCCGATGTCGGCGTCGGGCAGGCGATCACCCAGGTGCATGCGCACCGGCTCCTCGGGCACGCGGCCGGCCGCGGGCGCGCCGGCAGTCATCAGCGCGTAGGCCTCGTCGATCAGCGCCCTCACCTCGAGGCTGTCGGCGTCGCGCGGCCGCGCGAGCCGGATCGGCAGCTCGGCGCGCACCCGCCCCGGGTCGGCGGCGAAGATCAGGATACGGTCGGCCATCAGCACCGCCTCCTCGATATTGTGCGAGACGATCAGCATCGCTTTGGTTGGCATCGCGCCGCCGCTCCACAAGTGCAGGATGTCGTCGCGCAGCCGTTCGCCGGTGAGCACGTCGAGGGCCGAGAAGGCTTCGTCCATCAGCAGCACCTCGGGCTCGACCACCAGCGCCCGCGCGATGCCGACCCGCTGCCGCATGCCGCCCGACAGCTCGCGCGGCAGCGCGCCCTCGAATCCCGCGAGGCCGATCAGCTCGATCGCGGCACTGGCGCGCCGAACTCGCTCGGCCGGAGCGACGCCGCGCGCCTCGAGACCGAGTTCGACGTTCTGCTGCACCGTCAGCCAGGGAAAGAGCGCGAACGACTGGAACACCATGGCGATGCCGCGCGCCGGACCGTAGAGCGGCTGGCCCCGGTAGCGCACGCTGCCGGCGTCGGCGCCGATCAGCCCCGCGAGGATGCGCAGCAGCGTCGACTTGCCCGAGCCCGACTGCCCCAGCAGCGCGACGATCTCGCCTTCCGCCAACCGGAAGTCCACGCCTTCCAGGACCGAGCGCGCCGCCCCGTCGGCCGAACGAAAGGACTTGCCCACGCCCTCGAGTTCAACAATTGCYTCGGCCATGGGCCCTCCTCGCGCGTTCATCATCAAAAGTGCATCCGGCTTTCGGCCAGCTCATAGAGCCGGCGCCAGACGAAATGGTTCATGCCCATGACGAAGACGCACATCACGCCGATGCCCAGCGCGATGCGCGGGAAGTCGCCGATGGCCGTCATGTGCGCGATGTAGCTGCCCAGGCCCGCGGCCTGCAGCGTGGTGTCACCCCAGGTCACGTACTCGGCGACGATGCTGGCGTTCCACGAACCGCCGCTGGCCGTGATGGCGCCAGTGACGAAACTGGGGAACACCGCCGGCAGCAGGTAGCGCCGCCAGCGCAGCCACCCGCTGAGCCCGAGGTTGTTGGCCGCGTAGCGCAGTTCGGTCGGCACGGTCGATGCACCGGCGATCACGTTGAAGAGCAGATACCACTGCGTTCCCAGCACCATCAGCGGCGCCAGCCAGATGTTGGGGTTGAGCTGCCAGCGCACGATGAACAGCACCGCCACCGGGAACATCAGGTTGGCCGGAAAGGCCGCCATGAACTGCGCCACGCCCTGCAGCCGTCCGGCCCAGCGCGGGTTCATGCCGATCCAGATGCCGATCGGCACCCACACCAGCGCAGCCAGCGCGATCAGCACCGCCACGCGGATCATCGTGTAGAGGCCGAGCACGAACACACGGCCGACTTCCCGCCAGCCGACCTCGGTGTGGATGAAGCGCACCAGCCAGACCACGGCAAGCAACACCGCTGCGGCCAGCACCGCGTCCCAGACCCGCGCCGCGGCCGGATTGGACGAGCGCGGGCGGGCCTTGATCGAGGTCCCGTCGTGGTCGCGCCGGAACAGCACCAGCGAGCGCTCGAGCAGCCGCGCCGCGCCGCCCATGCCGAGCTTGATGCGTTCGGTGCGCCGCAGCCAGGTCAGCAGCCAGGAGCGCGGTGCGTCCTCGCCGCTGCCCTCCTCGAACCGGAACTTGTCGGCCCAGGCGATCAACGGGCGGAAGAACAGCTGGTCGTACAGCGTGATGCCGATCAGCATGCCGCCGATGGCCCAGCCGATGGCGCCGAGGTCGCGGGCCTGGATCGCCATCGCGATGTAGGAGCCGACGCCGGGCAGCATGATGCTCTGCTTGGAGACCGAGATCGCCTCCGAAGCGACCACGAAGAACCAGCCGCCGGACATCGACATCATCATGTTCCACAGCAGACCGGGCATCGCGAACGGCAGCTCGAGGCGCCAGAAGCGGTGCCAGGCCGAGAGCTGGAAGACCGAGGCAGCTTCGCGCAGTTCCGAGGGCACGGTACGCAGCGACTGGTAGAGGCTGAAGGCCATGTTCCAGGCCTGCGAGGTGAAGATGGCGAAGATCGCCGCGCACTCGACGCCCAGCAGGTTGCCCGGGAACAGCGCGATGAAGCCGGTCACCGTGATCGACAGGAAGCCGAGGATCGGGATCGACTGCAGGATGTCCAGCATCGGCACCAGCACCTTCTCGGCCGCGCGGTAGCGGGTCGCCAGCACCGCGAAGACGCAGGCGAACACCAGCGAGGYGCCCAGCGCGAGAAACATGCGTAGCGTGGTGCGCAACAGGTAGTACGGCAGCACCCAGGGGTCGAGGCTGATCGGCAGCGGCTGCCCGAGTTCGTAGGGTCGGGCCATCTGGGCGCCGCCGTAGGCCAGCGCGAACAGCACGGCCAGCACCAGCGGCAGCAGGGCCCAGTCCCAGCGGTTGCCGCCGGAGGCGACGGCCTGGCGGGGAAAGAAGCGTTTGTCGAGCATGGTCGCGGGCGAAGGGTTCGGTTCACGGACCCGGTCCGCGGCGCGGCGCCATTCTGCCTCGGCCAGCGGACGCCAGCCTGACCGCAGCCTCCTCGTCCCCGAGGCGCAGCGTCGACGCTACAGCGGGAAGGCCTCGAGTCCGCGCTGCCCCTCGGCGCCCTGCACCGGCGTGTGGGCCATGTTCATGATCCAGCAGACCATCGTGAAGTAGCCCACCAGCGCGGCGAGTTCCACCACCGCGGCCTTGCCGAAGCGGGCCTCGGCCGCCGCGTGGGTGGGCTCGCTCACGCCATGGTGCTGCAGCAGCTCGAGCGCGAAGTCGAGCCCCAACTGCTCGTCCTCGGCCAGCGGTGTCGCCCGGCGGCCGAGGCGCAGGGCCTCGATGGCGTCGGCAGCGACTCCGGCCTTGACGGCGGCGGCCGCATGCAGGACCCACTCGAACTGGTTGCCGACGTGGCGCGCGACCGCGCAGGTCACGAGTTCGCGCAGGCGCGGATCGAGCGCGCAGTCGAAGCGCAGGTACTCGCCGAGGCTGCCGATGCGTTCCATCAGCACGGGGCTTTGCAGCAGCGGCACGAAGGGGCCGAAGACCGCCTTGCGCGGACCGTCGATCAGTGCCTGCGCGGCAGCGCGCTGGGCCTCGGACATCGCCTCGGCAGCGGGCATCGGCAGCCGTTCGGCCCAGGGTTCGGTATGGCCTTGTCGGATCAGCATGCGGGTTCCTTTCAGTTCGATGATTGTCGAGCGCCCGGCACCGGCTTCCGGAGCAGCCAAGCGGCGCTGGCCACCAGCGCCGCGGCACCGGTCGCCAGCGCGACGAAGAGGCCGCCGAAGCCCTGCGCCCCGCCGCTCAGGACCGACGACAGCACCGGCCCGGCCATCTGGCCGATGGCGAAGGCCGCGGTCATGCGGCCGAGCGCGCGCGCCGGATCGCTCTGCGCGGTGGCCTTCGCCTCCTGCATGCCGGCCATCGTGGCCACCATGAAAGTTCCACCGACCAGCAGCGCGGCCGCGAGCACAGTGGCGGTCGACAGGTGCAGTGCCGGCAGCACGCAGCCCAGCGCCATCAGCAGGTGGCTGCCAGCCAGCACATGGCGGCGCGAGAGACCCGACATCAGCGCGCCGGCGAACAGCGTCGACAAGGCGGCGGCGGCTCCGAACACTGGCCAGGCCGCGCCGAACACCGAGGGGTCATCGACCACCGCCCGGGCCAGCACCGGCAGAAAGGTGGCGGGCAGGATATAGCCGAAGCCGAGCACGCCATAGCAGACCACCAAGCCCCACGAAGCACTGCCGGACGAAGCGCCATCCGGCGCCGCGCCTCGCGCCGCCGCGACCACCGGAGCGAACTCGCGCGGCATCAGCGCCGCGACCACGAGCGAGCCGACCAGCGCCATCAGGCCGAGTTGCAGCCACAGCCGATCGGGTGCGATGCCCGCCGCGCCGGCGCGCCAGCCATGGAGGCCGGCCAGCGCGATGCCCAGGCCCACCCCGGCATAGACGATGCCGGCGCCCCCGGGCCGGCCCAGGCGCCCGAGCCATGCCAGGCACCAGACGCTGGTGCTGACCAGCGCCCAGGCACTGGCGATGCCGGCCAGGCCGCGCAGCAGTAGCCAGACCGCGAGCGAGTCGACCAGGCCCATCGCCGCCGTGGAGAGGATGATCACTGCCAGCGAAAGAAGACCCGTGCGCTGCGCTGACAGCGGCACCCGTGCCGCCGTGAGCGCGCCCAGCAGGTAGCCCGCGTAGTTGGCCGCGGCGAGCCAGCCACCGGCGGCAACGTCGACGCTGCCGGCGCGAATCATCAGCGGCAGCATCGGCGTGAAGGCGAAGCGCCCGACGCCCATCGCAATCGCAAGCACCAGCAGCCCGGCGCCGCAGACCGCGAGCAGCGAGGGCCGGGGAAGAGTGACGGAAGGGTTCGACATGGAGCCTGATTGGACGCAAAATCGACTCGGTCCACAAATGAATTATTCAGAACATTCATTCTCCTTATGAGAACTATCGACCTCGACTCCCTGGAGATATTCCGCACCGTCGTGGCCGAGGGCGGTGTGATCCGGGCTGCCGACAAGCTCAACCGGGTGCAGTCCAACGTCACCACCCGGATCCAGCAGCTGGAGGAGCGCCTGGGGCAGAAGCTGTTCCATCGCCAGGGCCGCTCGCTGGCGCTGGCGCCGGCCGGCCACAAGCTGCTGCCCTATGCCGAGCGACTGCTGCGGCTGGCCGATGAGGCCGAGAGCGAACTGCGCAGCGAGCTGCCGCTCGGCACCTTTCGGCTCGGTTCGCTCGAGAGCACGGCAGGCAGCCGGCTGGCGCCGGTGCTGTCGCGCTTCCACCGGCTCTACCCCCGGGTGGTGGTCGAACTGGCGACGGGCACAACCGGCGCCCTGCTGAAGCGGGTCAGGGCCTTCGAGCTCGAGGCCGCCTTCGTGTCAGAGCCCTTCTCGGCGCCGGAGCTCGAATCGATGGCGGTGTTCGACGAAGAACTGGTGCTGATCACGTCACGCAGCGCCGCCGCCGTCGCCCGCCCGGACGATCTCGCCGACGCCACCCTGATCGCATTCGCGCAAGGCTGCTCGTACCGGCGGCTGCTCGAGCAATGGCTGGGCAAGGGCGGGGTCTCGGCCTCGCGCTCGCTGGAGTTTTCTTCCTACCAGGCGATGATCGCCTGCGTCGCTGCCGGCACGGGATTCGCCATCGTGCCGATCTCGGTGCTGAAGGCCCTGCACGCCACCGCCGATGTGCGCCAGCACCCGCTGCCCGAACGCATCCGCTGCAATCGCACGCACCTGGTATGGCAGGGCACACCCTCGGTAGCGCTGGCGCGGCTGCTCGAGATGCTGCAGAAGCCCTGAGCCGCAGCCTCAGGCCTCGGCCACGCGGGCCGGCGCGGCACCCGCGATCTGCCGCAGCGCGCGCTCGAACACTTCCACCGGCTGGCCGCCCGAGATCAGGTGCTTGTCGTCGATGATGATGGCCGGCACCGAATGGATACCGGCATCGGTGTACATGCGCTCGCGCTGCCGGGTCTCGGCGGCATAGTCGTCGCTCGCGAGAATGGCCCGTGCCCGCGCCGGGTCGAGGCCGGATTCGGCCGCCAGCCGCACCAGCACTTCGGGATCGGAAGGGTTCTCGCCGTCGGTGTGGCAGGCCTTCAGCAGGGCCTTCTTGAGCGCGGCCTGCCGCTCCAGGCCTTCGAGTTCGGCCCAGTGCAGCAACCGGTGGGCATCGAAGGTGTTGTACACCCGTGGCCGCCCGCCCTCGCTGAAAGTGAACCCTACGGCCGCGCCGCGCGCACGGATCGCGGCGCGGGCCTGGGCCTGCTGATCGCGGTTCGATCCGTATTTCTGATTCAAGTGCTCGAAGGTGTCCTGGCCTTCGGGCGGCATCTGCGGATTGAGTTCGAAGGGCTGGAAGTGCAGCTCGGCCGTGACCTCGGGTGCCACGTTCTTCAACGCCGCTTCGAGGGCGCCGAGGCCGACCGCGCACCAGGGGCAGGAGACGTCCGAAACGAAATCGATCTTGAGCCGGGAGGTCATTTGGATAGGTCCGAGGAGTGTCGGGAAATGAAGCAGCACCGGATGATGGGGGCGGCCGCGGATCTTTCAACCGCAGCGGACCGAATCCCCCACTGGCGTCGCAGTCGTCAGAGGCTGCGCCAGAAATCGATCAGCAGCTGGCTGAATTCCACCGGCCGCTCGACCGCGCTGAGGTGCGCGACGTCGACGGTGGCCAGGCGGGCGCCGGGAATCGCCGCCGCGATCGCCTGCGACATCGCCAGCGGCGTGGCCTCGTCCCGGGTTCCCGCGATCACCAGCGTCGGCACCGCGATGCGCCGATTGCTGTCGCGGAAGTCGATCGCCGCCACGGCCTCGCAGCTCGCGATGTAGCCGGCCGCATCGGTGCTCACCAGCGTGTCGTGCAGTTGCCGGGCCGCGGCTGCGCCCTCGGGAGTGGTGATGAATTCGGGCGTCAGCCAGCGCCCCACGGCACCCGCCGCGATGCCCGCTATGCCCTGGGCCTGCACGGCCTCGACGCGGGCTCGCCAGGGCGCGGCGTCGGGATAGTGGGCCGATGAATTGGCGATCACCAGGGTCCGGAGCAAGGCCGGATGACGCACCGCCAGGGCCTGCGCGACCATGCCGCCCATCGACAGGCCGACGAAATGCACCGGCTCGCCCTCGGCCTCGCGCACGATCAGTTCGGCCGCATCGTCCGCCAAGTCCTGCAACGTGAGCGGCCCGGYCAGCCGCTCGGAGCCGCCGTGGTTGCGATGGTCGTAGCGCAGCACCGTGTGGGCGCGCGCCAGTAGGGCCGCCACCGGGTCCCACATGCGGAGGTCGCCGCCGAGCGCATGGCTCAGCACGACGATCGGGCCACCGCCCTCGCGGACGACATTCAAACGGGTCATGGAGTTTCCTTTCGGGGATGAACAGGCGGCAGGCGCGGCAGCCAGACGAAGGCGATCAGCACCAGCACGGCGCCGGCCAAGGCCATCGGCAGCACCATCGGCCAGGCGCCATGGCTGAGCGCGGGGTTGACGAAGCCGGCGGCGATCTGGCCGACGGTGAACGCGACCGCCATCATCGCAAATCCGGACCACGAGACCGCGCGGCCGGCCAGATGGGGCAGGTCGCCGACCGCGCCGGCCTGGCCGCAGGGCTGGTGGATGCCATGGCCGACGCAATAGATCGCATGGCCCAGCAGCAGCGGCCAGGCCGACATCGGCAACAGCCAGCAACCCAGCGCCTGCACGAGTGGCCCGGCAAGGCTCAGCAGCGAACCCAGCTGCACGGTGCGCACCGCGCCCCGGCGGCGCAGCAGTCGCCGGCACAGCGTGGTGCTGAAGATGTAGTCCAGCGAGCCGCCCGCCGGGATCCAGCCGTACGAGGCCGGCGAGAAGCCGAGCAGGCTGATGTAGACCATCGGCGACAGCAGCAGGAAGCAGAACAGCCCGCCATAGGTGGTGGCGGCCAGCGAGGCCCAGACGCGGAAGCTCGGGCTGGCGAACACCTCGCGCACGCTGCCCTTCGGGGCCGAGGGGCCCGAACTGACGGCCCGGGTTTCATCGAAGCCACGCCAGCACATCAGCCAGAGCAGCAGCGCATAGGCAGCCATGCCGCCCAGCACCCAGCGCCAGCCCGCGGACTGCACCGCCCAGGCCCCCAGCAGCGGCGCCAGCAAGCCGACCACGCCGAGGCCGGTCAGGCCGCGGGCCATCACGTGCGGCCCCTCGTGGGCCGGATAGAGATCGCGCACCGCGGCCCGCGCGCAGACCAGGATGGCGGCCATCGAGAAGCCCTGCAGCGCGCGGCAGGCCACCAGCATCGGTATCCCGCTCGACAGCGCGCAGCCCAGCGCCGCCAGCGCATAGCAGCCGAGGCCGGTGAGCAGCACGGGCCGGCGCCCGAAGCGGTCCGACAGCGGTCCGCAGGGCAACTGGCCGAAGCCGAAGGCCAGCACGAAGACCGTGAGGCTGGCACTGGCCGATCCGAGCTCGCGCGCGATCGCCGGCAAGGCCGGCAGGTAGCTGTCGGTGGCCACCGGCTGTGCGGCCAGCAGCAGCGGCAGCAGCAGCGCGAACGAGAGGCCGCGGCGCCCGGCAGCGGCAGAATTCATCGTGCAGTGTCGGAAGTGTCGGCGGGGGACTGAAGCGCCAGGACCTGGGCCAGCGCAAGCGCGCCGGCCGGTCCGGCCAGCGCCGGATCGAAGCAACGGTCGGCGACCTCGCGCGGCAACTCGGCGCGCAGCCGATCGATATTGGAACGCATCCGGCCGGCATCGACCTGCAGGCCGGGCAAAGCCCCCGCCAGCGCGCGCACGCTGCCATGCGCCGACGCCAGCAACGAAGGCCACTCGGCCAACTCGGCCTGCCAGCTGCCCAGGGAACCCGCGTGCGCCTGAGGCATCGCGGCCAGCAGCGCCGCCACCCGCTGCGGGACACGCTGCGCGGCAGCGATAGCGACCATCGAAGCCAGCGGCTCGCGCCGATGCGTCATCGCCGGCCGGTCGCCGCGACCGGGCTCGCCGGGCTCCGCCAGCTCGTCGATCCCGTGCTGGCTCAGCAAGGCGATGTCCTTCGCGACCTTGCCCAGGCTGCCGACCATCAGCCCGAGCTCGCAGCCGAGCCCGATCCACTCGTCGCGCTGGGTGTGCCAGGCTGCGCCTGGGTCGCGGAGCCCGAGCGCCTCGGCCATCTGCCGGCGCAGCGCGGCGCCCTGCCCCTCCATCCGCTCCAGGTTGCCGGCCGCGCCGCCGAGCTGCACCTGCAGCGCCCGCCGTACGGCCTCGGCCAGGCGCGTTCGGCAGCGCACCAGCGGCGCCGCCCACTCCACGCAGACCAGGCCGAAGCTGGTGACCGAAGCCGGCCGCGCGAGCATCGGCGTCTCGGCGTGACGCTGCGCCAGCAGCAGCAGCGCCTGGACGAGCTTCGCGAGATCGGCCTCGATCAGTGCCAGGGCCTCCCGCGTGACCAGCGCCATCGCGGTGTCGACCAGGTCTTGGGACGCGCTGCCGTAATGGACGAAGGGCACGGCGTCGGCATTGAACAGGCCCACCGCCTCCCGCAGGC
Organism: Variovorax sp. P4_D9; assembly: GCF_056401695.1. Taxonomy (NCBI): domain Bacteria; kingdom Pseudomonadati; phylum Pseudomonadota; class Betaproteobacteria; order Burkholderiales; family Comamonadaceae; genus Variovorax; species Variovorax sp. P4_D9. The sequence continues at coordinate 5,720 of NZ_JBFUIU010000136.1, read as the reverse complement.
TGTGGACCAGCGGGTTGGCGACACCGCCGCCCCGTCCGCCGTCGCGAAAGATCTTGGCGGCATCGAACAACTCGACCTTGCAGCTACCCGCGATCGTCTGGGCGGCCGACTGCGGAATGATCCCGAGCCGCGCCTGGGATCGGGCCAGCGCCGCCTCGAAGCGCAGCATCGCGTCGACGAAGCCGCGCTCGCTGAGGACGGCCAGCATCTCGGAGGTGGAGAGGACGCCCTCGAAGAGGCTCACGAGACTAACTCCAGAAGCCGGCGCTTCGGCGGTGCACGCTAGTAGGCCAGCGTCGCCACGGCCCGCAGGTCTTCCGGCGTGGCGCTGCCGAAGCCAAAGAACTCCAGGTACGCCGGGATCATCTCGAACAGCATGTCAGTGCCGACCTGCACCGCGCAGCCCTTGTCGCGCGCCGCCCGAAGCAGCGGCGTGTATTCGCTCTTCATCACGACCTCGCCGACGAAGGTGGTGGGCGCGATGCGCGCGACGTCGAAGGGCAGCGGGTCGCCCTCCTTCATGCCCAGCGGCGTGGCATTGACCACCAGGTCGAAACCGGCCGGGTCGTTGGAAGCGCTGGTCACCGCCAGCTTCGGATAGTGCGCGCGCAGGCGCCCGGCGAGCGCCTCGGCCGAGCTGACGCTGGTGTCGTAGAGCGCCATCTCGGCCACGCCGGCCGCGGCCAGCGAGGCGGCGATCGCCGAGCCGACACCGCCGCTACCCGACACCAGCACCCGGGCGCCTTCCAGCGCGCGGCCCTTGCGCTGCACGCCGCGCACGAAGCCGGCACCGTCGAACTGGTCGCCGAGCAGCGTGCCGTCGGGCCGCTTGAGGATCGCGTTGCAGGCGCCGGCGATCTTCGCGGTCGGCGTCGCCTCGTCGACCAGCGACAGGGTCGTGATCTTGTGCGGCATGGTGACCAGCGCGCCGCGGATGTTCGTCAGCTTGAACAGCGAGGCCAGCACGCCGGGGTAGTCGGCGGCCTGGACGCCCATCGGCATCACCACGGCATCGATGCCCTGCTGGTCGAACCAGGGGTTGTAGATCATCGGAGCCTTGAAGCTCTCGGTCGGGTAGCCCAGGTGGGCGATCAGGGTGGTCTTGCCGGAAATCATGGGTGTGTCGTCCTTGTGGAGGCCGGCGGGGCGCCGGCGACATGCGATTCGCTGATCCAGCGCGCGCTCTTCATCGCGCGCTGGCCGATGACCATCGGGTCCGAGTTGACATAGTCGTCGTTGAAGACCTCGAAGGTGTAGTGGCCGCGGTAGCCCTTGTCCTCGAGCAGCTGCACCAGGTCGCGCACGTCGTGCAGCCCTTCGCCCGGGAACAGGCGCTGGTGGCGCGCCAGCTCGATCATGTCGGCCTGGCGATCGCTGTACTCGAAGAAGTAGTCGGCCAGCTGCACCAGGAAGATCTTCTCGACCGGCACCTGGGCCAGCTGCGCGAGCGTCTCGGGCCCGTCGTCGCCATGCACCGACATGTGGAAGAAGTCGAGGTTGAGGCCGACGTTCTCGCGGTCGCAGCGGCGCACGATGTCCCAGGCCTGGTGCCAACGGTTGGTATGGCGGCCCCAGGAGAGCGCCTCGTAGCAGATGCGGATGCCCAACGGCGTGGCCAGCGTGGCGAGGGTGCGCAGGTCTTCCGCGGCGCGCTCCGGATCGTCGATGGCCAGCGGTGAGGTGGTCGAGCAGCACAGCAGCAGGTCGGTGTCGACCAGCGACATCTGGCGCAGTTGCTCGCGCGCCATCTCGAGCCGGTGCGGACGCATCGCGTCGGGCGCGCATTCGAAGTCGCGCAGCGGCTGGAAGTCGGTCACCTTGAGGCCGCTCTGCTTCACCAGCTGCGCCGCCTTCTCGACTCCGGCCGGATGGTTGATCAGGTCGCGCGCCCACAGCTCGACGCCGGAGAAGCCGGCGGCCTTCATGCATTCGAGCTTGTGGCCGAGCTCGCCGCCCATGGTGACGGTGTTGAAGCCGAAACGGTCGAGTGCGATGGCCATGGCGTTCTGTCTGTAGGAGGAATCGGTGCTCAGGCCACGAAGCGCAGCTGCGCGCGCCGCGGCACGTCGACGAGTTCGGGCTCGGGCTTCAGCTCGAGCAAGGTGGGCCGGCCGTCCTCGAACAGGGGCCAGTGCGGCAGGCCCTCGCCATTGGGATTGCCGGTCTTCGCGAACTGGCTCCAGTAGGCCTGCATCAGCGCGGTCAGGCGGTCGTCGTCCGCACCCCAGTCGCGCGTAAGCTCTCGCGTGGTGCCGAAGACGTAGGGGTACTCGGAGCTGTGGAAGACGCCGAGCGCAGCGGCCGGATCGGCCTCGCGATACGCCTGCCCCGGCTTGAAGGGCTGCGGATGGGCGAAGTGATAGGCGTAGGTCGGCGCCAGCGGCGCCTGCGCGCGCGCGGCCGCATGCACGCCGCCGGCGAACAGCTGGTCGCCGAACAAGGCGCGGCTCGATGCTGCCGCCTGCGCGTCGTCGCCGGYCGGATAGAAGGCCTCGGCCTCCGCCACGCGTTCGCCGAAGCGCTTCTTCAGGTGGGCGCGGAAGGCCTCGGCGCTCGCGGCGGCCGGAAACGCCGTGCCTTCATTGCGATTCCAGCCGGTCAGCAAAGGCACCGCCTGCTGCTCGCTGGCGGCGTAGATCTGGTCCAGCGGCTTCGGCAGGAAGCGGCCGTCGGCGACCGGCATGAAGCGCGCCGGCTGCGCCAGGTAGCGCTGCAGCAGATCTTCGGCGCCCAGGGCCCGCAGCGCCGCGATGCTGCCGTCGCCGGCCTCGGCGGCGAAGCGCGCGCCCTGCGCCTCGGCGACTGCCAGCCCCTCGGTCGGGCTGATGCCGAAGCTCTGGGCGATCGCCTGCCTGAACAGGCCGCGGGCCTCGGGCGAGGCCATCAGCGCGACCACGCCGTGGGCACCGGCCGACTGGCCGAATACCGTCACGCGGGCCGGGTCGCCACCGAAGGCCGCGATGTTGCGACGGACCCAGCGCAGCGCGGCCGCCATGTCCATCAGGCCGTAGTTGCCCGAGGCGCCCTCGCCTTCGGCGCTGAGCTCGGGATGGGCCAGGAAGCCGAAGGGCCCGAGGCGGTAGTTGATCGTCACCAGCAGCACGCCCTGCCGCGGCAGATCGCCGCGCACGAACACCGGATTGGCGGCCGAGCCCTGCTGGAAGGCGCCGCCGTGGATCCACACCATCACCGGCAGCGCTTCGTCCGCCGTCTTGGCCGGCGACCAGACATTGAGCGTCAGGCAGTCCTCGCTCATCGCCTGGACGCCCGAGAACTCGGCATAGACCGAATCGCCGGCGCGCCCGGGCTGCACGCATTGCGGCGCCAGCCGGTCGGCCCGGCGCACTCCCTCCCAGGCGCGCACTGGCGCCGGGGCCCGCCAGCGAAGCTCGCCCACCGGCGGCGCTGCGTAGGGAACGCCGAGCCAGGCGCTCAGGCCGGTCGCGGCATCCCGCACGCCGGCCAGCACGCCGCCGTCGACACGCACCGGCTGTTCGGGCTGAAGCGCTGGCTGGGACATTAGGCGCCCGCCCTGGCGATGTTCTTGCCGAGCTCGTTCATCCGCACCCGGTAGGTCTCGCGGGCCGTGAAGGTCGAGATCGAGGCGATGACGCACGATGCCGACACCAGTGCCGCCACCGGCATCCAGCCGTTCGGCCCCTCGCCCATGATCGCGGCGCTGATGGTCGGCGCGAAGCTGCCGAGCGCGAAGCCGATCTGAGTGCCGATGGCCATGCCCGAGAGCCGCACGCGGGTGTCGAACATTTCGCCGTAGAGCGAAGGCCAGATCGCGTTCGACGCGCTGTAGACGATGCCCGAGGTCAGCAGGCCGAAGATGAAGATCATCGTCAGGTCGCCGCGGCTGATGGCCCACAGCGTCGGCCAGATCAGCACCGCGCAGCCCAGCGCGCCGAAGATGAACACCGGCCGGCGGCCGATCCGGTCTGCCAGGATGGCCCACAGCGGGATCGCAGCCAGCGCCACCACGTTGCTGCAGACCAGCAGCGTCAGCATCGTGGCGCGCGGAATGTGCACCGTGTTGACCGCATAGGACAGCACGAAGAGGCCGAAGATGGTGCTGACCACCGACACTAGCGCGCCGAAGATCACGCGCAGCACCGCCGGCGTGTGGTCGCGGAACAGCACCGCGGCCGGCAGCTTCACGGTCTCGTGGGCATCCGCCTCCTCCTTGAAGGCCGGCGTCTCGGGCAGCGTGCGCCGGACCCAGAAGCCGACCGCCACCACCACCGCGCTCAGGAAGAACGGAATGCGCCAGCCCCAGGACAGCAACTGCTCTTCCGGCAGGGCCGAGATCGGCAGGAACACGATGGTGGCGAGGATGAAGCCCATCTGGGTACCGCTCAGCGTGAAGCTGGTGTAGAAGGCGCGCCGGTGTTCGGGCGCTTGCTCGAGCGTCATCGAATTGGCGCCGGCCTGTTCGCCGGCCGCCGACAGGCCCTGCAGCAGGCGCAGGATCACGAGCATGATCGGCGCTGCCATCCCGACCTCGCCGTAGGTCGGCAGCAGGCCGATCAGGAAGGTCGAGATGCCCATCAGCAGCAGCGTGAAGGTCAGCACCTTCTTGCGCCCGAACTTGTCGCCGACGTGGCCCATGAAGAAGGCACCGATCGGACGCGTGATGTAGCCGACGCCGAAGGTCGCGAAGGCGGCCACCGTCGCCAGCTTCGGGTCCACCGACGGAAAGAAGATCTTGCCGAACACCAGCGCGGCGGCGGTGCCGTAGATGAAGAAGTCGTAGTACTCGACCGCGCTGCCGATCCAACTGGCGAAGGCCGCCTTGCGCGGCGTCTTGAGCGCTTCGGGCGCCGGCTGCGACACGCTCGCGCGCGCCGCATTCATCGTGATCTCCATCGAGTGGTCTCTTTGGGTGGTACTTGCGAAATGCTTGCTGCGCGGCCGGCTCAGGCCACGCTGGACGAGTGGTAGCGCAGCGGGTTGCGAATCTCGCCCGCCATCGCTTCCGGATAGATCAGTTCGCGCAGGAAGTCGGCGTCCCGGCGCAGTGCCTTGGCGGCCTCGGCGTGGCCGAAGAATTCGAAGTAGTGCGGCATCTGCTGCACCAGCATCTCGAAGCCGGCCTGCGCATTGAGGCCACGCGCGCGCGCGGCGCGCACCAGCGGCGTCGGCTGATTGCGCAGCAGGATGTCGAACAGCGCCGCGTGCGGCTCCATGCGCGCCACGTCGACCGGCAGTGCATCCTCGGGCTTGAGCCCGAGCGAGGTCGCGTTGACCACCAGGTCGTAGCCGGCCGGATCGCTGCTGTCGACCGCGACCGTGGTGGCGTCGAAGAAGGCATCGAGCTGGGCCGCGACACCGGCGGCCTTGCCGGCCACGATGTCATGGAAGGCGATGTGCTCGGCGCCGTTGACCGTGCCGCCTTCGGCCAGCGCGACGCCGATCGCCGCCGCGCTCACGCCGGCGCCGAGGATCAGCACGCGCTTGCCGCGGAACGGGATGTTGTAGTGGTCGAGCGCGCCCAGCAGGCCCTCGCCATCGAACAGGTCGCCCTCGAGCTCGCCATTGGCGATGCGCCGCACCACGTTGACCGAGCCGGCCACGCGGCCGAACAGGCCGCAGCCGTCGAGCAGGTCGACCAGCAGCGGCTTGTGCGGCGGTGCGATCGCCATGCCGCGCACGTTCCTGGCCAGGAAGGCGGCCTTGACGAAGACGGCCAGGTCGCGCTTGGCCACCTGCACCGG
>NZ_JBFUIU010000135.1:0-15383 GCF_056401695.1 Variovorax sp. P4_D9 | reverse complement strand
AGCCGGTCGCCTTCGCGGTGGTGGCGGCCCAGGCCATCCAGCTGCCCGTGGCACTGGCGAGCAGCACGGTGCACGCGATCGAAGGCCGGCTCGACCTGCCATTGGCCGCGTTGTGCGGCCTGTTGATGCTGGCGGGCTCGATCGCCGGCCAACGCGCCGCCGCCCGGCTCGACACGCGGCAGCTCCAGCGGCTGGTGTCGCTGCTGCTGCTGGCGGTCGGCGGCTGGTTCGCCTGGCTGCTGCTGGCCTGAACTTTCACTGGAGCGAAAATGCTTTCCCAAGATCTGCTAAACATCCGCGGCGACCTGCTGCTGTCGCCTGAATGGCTCATGCTCCCCGACGGGCCGAAGCCCGGCATGGCGGTGCTGGTGCGCAACGGCCGCTTCGCCGCGGTCGGGCCGCTGGAAGAGGTCGTCGCGGCGCACCCCGGCCTGTCGCCGGTCGCCTTGCCGCAGCGGCTGCTGATGCCGGGCCTGGTCGACAGCCACACCCACCTGACCCAGTCCTTCGGCAAGGCGCTGGCCTTCGGCGAGCCGTCCGAGATCTTCCGCCGCATCTGGGTGCCGATGGAATCGATGCTCGATGCCGACGCGGCCTACCTCGCCGCCAAGCTGTCGGCGCTGGAGTCGCTGCGCGGCGGCTTCACGACGGTGGTCGACGCCGGCACGCGCTCCGAGGCCGGGCTCGACGCGGTCGCCGCCGCGGCCCGCGACACCGGTATCCGCTGCGTGCTCGGCATGATCTGCAACGATGCCGGGCTCGAAGGCGACGCGGCCGCCCAACGGCGCATCCTCGACGCTGCGGCGAGCTTCCTGGCCCGGCTCGAGCACGATGCGCTGGTCCATCCCTCGCTCGCGATCTCGATCCCCGAAGCCGCGACCGACCGCATGTTGCACTACGTCGCGGCGCTCACCCAGGAGAGCGGCCGCCGTTTCCAGACCCATGTCAACGAACACCTGGCCGCGGTCGAGCGCTCGCTGGTCGCGCGTGGCCTGCGCCCGCTTGAACTGCTGCATGCCTGCGGTGCGCTGAATGCCTCGGCCTTGCTGGCGCACGCCACACTGCTGACGCCGCGCGAGATCGGCCTCTTGCGCGACGGTGGCGCCGCCGTAGCCTACAACCCGGTCGCCAGCCAATGGAAGGGCAATGCGGTGCTCGACGCCGGCCTGATCGGCATGCTGGGTGTGCCCTTCGGCCTCGGCACCGACGGCACCCGCGCCGACGGCTTCCGGCTAATGGATGCGGCCGAGGCCACGCAGCGGCTGACCCATGGCCTGGCCAACGGCGATTCGTCCTGCGGTGGCGGCTGGCCATGGCTCGACCATGCGACGCACCGTGGCGCCGAAGCCGTGGGCCTGGGCGGGCTCACCGGCCGCATCGCCGAAGGGCTGGCCGCCGACTTCTTGCTGCTCGACCTCGACCGGCCGGAGTTCGTGCCAAGCTGGGACCTGAGCTGGGAGTTGGTGCGTCTCGGCAATCGCGATCAGATCGAGGCGGTGTTCGTCAACGGCGCCATGCGGCTGTGGCAGGGCTGGCCGGTCGACTGGGACGCGCGCGCCCTGATGCGGGAGGTGGCCGCCATTGCACGTCGCGATGTGCAGCGCGCGCCGATTCAGCGCGTGCATCCGGTGGCGGACAGGCATCGGGCCCAGCAGTCGGGCCCTGCCGGCGTCAGTCGAAGCTGACGTTGTCCGCCATCAGCGTGCCGCTGACCACCCGCGAACCCGACACCGTCACCTTGGCGCCATTGCGGAGATTGGCCGCGGTGCCGCCGGCGAACACCACCGTGGGGGCACTGGCGTCGACGCGCTGTCCGCGGACGATGAAATTGGCGGCCGAGACGTAGCCGCTCACGGTACCGACCACGAAGAACGACACAGGTCCTCCTGTGCCCGGAACGTACCGGATCCGGAGCTTCGTGGTGACCAGCGTTCCGTTGACGAGGATGCCCGCCGCGTCGACCTTCACCCCGTTGCCGATCGATCCGGACGGGCCGCCCGTGATCTGGGCCGTCGAGGCGTCGACCGTCGTGCCCAGCAGCTTGAATGAACCCAGGGCCGCATAGTCCGTGATGACGCCGGCCAGTTGGGCGACGGAGCCGTTGGTTTGCGGCACCGCGTTCCACCGTTGCACGCTCGACGCATCGAGCACGCCCGATGCACCTGATCCGGCGGCGGCGCGGACGCGCACGAAAACACCGTCCGCCATGGTGCTGGCGTCGAGTCCGGGCAGGAAGGCTGCGCTTCCATACCGAACCGTGAGGCTGCCGAGCTTGAAGGAAGCCGTACTGGTGTCGAGGTTCCGCACCACGCCAGTGACAATCGGCGAGGCCGCTGCCAGCTGCCGTGCGACGCGGGTGGCGCGCAGCACGCCCGCGGTGTCGGGCAGGCCCCAGACCTGGACCGCGATGCCCGGCACCAGGTTGGCGAGCCCGCCGAGGTCTGACCACACCGTGGCCGTGTCGGTGGTGACCGGCGTGCCCAGCACGGAGAAGCTTCCGGTCGCCGGATCGACGGACGACACGCTGCCGCGAAGCTCCGCCGCGGAGGCGATGTCCTTGGCGACGCCAGTGGTGAAGTCGGTGCTGACAGGGCCGGTGACCTTGACCGTCATGCCGATCTGCAGCGTGTCGGCGTCCTCGAGGCTCAGCACCGCGCTGTCCGTGTCGTAGCGCAGGCCGTTGACGAAGATGCTGCCGAAGCCGTCGACCGAGCCGATGCCGGTGGCGTCCGCCGTGCTGACGCCGGTACCGCCGGATCCGACACCCGAACCGTCGCCGCTGGAAGCCGTCGTCGTGCTCCCGCCGGCCGACGCTGACGTGGCGCCGCTGGCGTCGCCGCCAAGCTCATTGCCCGACGCCGCCGTGGCGCTGCCATTGGAGGCGCCCGCCAGGCCCAGGCCGGCGACACCGCCACCGCCACCGCCACCGCACGAGAGCAGCAATGCCGTCGACAACGTAATCAGCAGGTTCTGGATGAATCTCGATTTCACGATTTGCCTTGATCTGGTTTGGCGGGGTGCAGTTGCGGCGCATCCGTGTCCTGGCCTTCATAGTAGGCATAGATGCCGACCCGGACGCGGCCCCTTTCCTGTTCGCCGGCCCGGTCGACGGCGCGCGTCATTTCGCGTGTGAGTTCGTGATGCAGCGGGCCCCAGCGTTGCTTGGCGAGTTGATTGATCCGTTCGCAGTCCTCCAGTGTCACACCCGTCGCATAGACGGCGCGCTCGAGCAGGGGGGGCTGGCGCCCCAGCGTGTTCGCGACGGCCGCATTGAGGTGGTCCCGTGCGTTGTCGCCCAGGAACGCCAGCATCGACTGCAGGTCCTCGGCGGGCACGAAGCCATCGGTTTTGAGTTCGACCCGTCCCTCGTTCTCGGCCACCATCCGCAGCCGCAGCAGTTCGTCCAGGATCGTCCGGTGGTGAACGTTGCCGCGGCTGCCCAGCCTCGCGATGGATTCGAAAGTGATGGCCGCGTCGCCGGCAATGGGCAACTGTCGGTAGGTGGGGTCGTCGGCGACCATCTGCAGCCAAAAAGTGAAAGTCTTGGCCGCCGCCGACATCTCGGTGGCCGGCAATACGCCGGTCGTATCCCTGACCTTGGCGGTCACGGCCTTGCGGTTCAGCCCCGTGGTCACCGACAGCTGGCTGATGTTCGGCTTCTTGACCCCCTTGGCGAGCCACAGGCGGTGTGCTTCATCCAGCAGGAGGTCGCGTACCATTTCCTCGAGATGAGGGTGCTTCATTCCCATCGCCAGCGCGAGCCTGATCACGGGACGCAGTATCCGCGCGCAAGCCGCTTGTGCCCAGGCCAGCTGGTTTTCCATGAATGATGACAGTGCGTTGTTAGTCGCCGCGCATTCGGAATGCGCGGCCAAGAGAATTTTTCTATCGAAGACTCAAGGATCGCATGAAATTCGCGGTCTCCATTTTGGGCATGGATTTGACTAAATGGGAATATGTCCCATATTCTGCACTTCCGCCATCGCTTTGGAAATCGCCGTGAAACTGCTTCGACACCTGCGCACCGGCCTGGCCTGCGGTCTGCTGGTCTCCCTCTACGCCTGCGGTGGCGGAGGTGGCGGAGGCGGCGGAGGCGGCGGCATTCCCATCAGCGACGGCACCACGCCCGCCGCCAGTACCTCGAGCACGGACCCTGGCATCGGCACATTGCGGCTGGCGATGACCGATGCGCCCGCCTGTGGCTACGACGAGGTCAACGTCACGGTCCAGAAGGTGCGAGTGCACCAGAGCAGCAGCGCCGCGGACGACAGCGCCGGATGGTCGGAGGTCGCGCTAAACCCCGCCCGGCGCATCGATCTGCTGTCGCTCACGAACGGCGTGCTCTTCGAGCTCGGACAGACGCCGCTTCCTGCGGGCAAGTACACCCAGCTGAGGCTGGTGCTGGCCGACAACAGCGCAGGCTCGCCACTGGCCAATTCGGTGATACCGACCGGCCGCGCCGAGACCGCGCTGAAAACGCCAAGCGGCCAGCAGGCGGGCGTGAAGGCCAATGTCGACTTCGACGTGGCGCCCGGCAAGCTGGCCGATCTCGTGCTCGATTTCGACGCCTGCAAATCGGTGGTGCGGGCCGGCGCCTCGGGCAATTACCTGCTCAAGCCGGTGCTGACCGTGATTCCGCGCTATGTGTCCGGGGTGACGGGCTTCGTGGACAGCAGCATTGCCCTCGGCAGCACCGTCAGCTCGCTGCAGCAGGCGGGCGTCGTCGTCAAGGCCACCTCGCCGGACAGTGCCGGCAAGTTTCTCCTGCAGCCCGTGGCGCCTGGTACCTACACGCTGGTGGTGACGGCTCCGGGCCGGAGCACGGCGGTGGTCAGCAACGTGGTGATCAGCGCCGAAACGGTGAGCTCGCTGAACCTCGCGAGTTCGGCCCTGAATCCGCCCGCTTCGCCCAGCGCGGTGCTGTCGGGCGGGGTCGCCACCGGGATTTCGCCCATCGATGCCACGGTGCGGGTCCTGCAGCCGCTGACCAACGGCCCCACCATCGAAGTAGCGGGTGCTGCGGTCGACAGCGTGAGCGGCGACTACAGCTATACCGTGCCGGTGAACGCACCCCTGGTTGCGCCCTATGCACCCGGTCCGGGCGCACTGGTCTTCGTGGCCGACGCCGGCGCAGCCGGCCACTATCGGCTGGAGGCCGCTGCCGGCGGAGTCACGAAGACCGTGACGCCGCCCGTCCTGACACCGGCCCTGGTCGTGTCGACCAACTTCAGCTTTCCCTGACTTGCGGCGGCCTACTCGATGATCCGGAACTGGTCGAGGTACTCGGTCTTCAGCGTCAGGCCGAGGCCCGGCTTGTCGTCGTCGAGCTGCAGGAAGCCGTTGTCGGCGACCGGCTCGCCGTCGAAGATGTAATAGAACAGCTCGTTGCCGACCTCGACCTCGTGCATCGGGAAGTATTCGCTCATCGGCGATGCCAGCGTGCTCATCGTCAGGTGGTAGTTGTGCATCTGGCCCGCATGCGGGATCACCGGCACGCTCCAGGCCTCGCACAGCGCATTGATCTTGTGCGCCGCCGTGATGCCGCCGACGCGGTTGGTGTCGTACTGCACAACGCTCACCGCCTTGCGCTCCAGCAGCTGCTTGAAGCCGTACAGCGAGAACTCGTGCTCGCCGCCCGAGATCGGAATCGAGCTGAAGGCGTTGAGCTCGGCGTAGCCGTCGATGTCGTCGGCGATCACCGGCTCCTCGACCCAGCGCGGCTGGAACTTCTCGAGCTTGGGCAGCATACGCTTGGCGTACTCGACGTTCCAGCCCATGTAGCACTCGAGCATCAGGTCGTTGTCGTCGCCGATGACCTCGCGGATGGCCTCGACCGCCTTCAGGTTCTCCGCCACGCCGCGGGTGCCGTGCGCCGGGCCGTAGCCGAAGCGCGACTTGAACATCGTGAAGCCCTGGTCCATGAACTTCTGCGCCTCGCGCTGCATCTCGTCGAGGTCGGTGCGATAGAGCTTCGAGTAGTAGCAGGGGATCTTTTCCTTGGTGCGGCCGCCCAGCAGCTTGAACACCGGCTTGCCGACCGACTTGCCGAGGATGTCCCAGATGGCCAGGTCGACCGCCGAGATCGCCGCCATCGTGACGCCTTTGCGACCCCAGGCATGGGTCGCGCGGTACATGCGCTGCCAGAGGTATTCGTAGTCCCACGGGTCCTGGCCAATCACCAGCGGCGCCAGGTACTGGTCGATGATGGCCTTGGCGATGCTCGGCGCCAAAGCCACGTTGCCGAGGCCGACGATGCCGTCGTCGGTCTCGATCTCGACCACCGTCCAAGCGTGGAACCGAAAGGTGCTCATGGTCTCGGCCGGCGAATAGAGCAGGTCCATCGCGTTGGAGCAGAAGTTGCCTTGGGGCGGAACGGTCTTGCCTTCCCATTGGAAGACGCGGGCGCGGACGGATTTGATCTTCATGATGTCGCTGGGTTTGAAGGGGTTCAGGTGGTGTCGCGGGTCGCCAGCCGGTGCGCGGCTCCCATTCGACTCGCGATGCGGAAAGCCTGCCAGGTGGCCTCGACACTGGCCTTGCCCTGCCCGGCGATGTCGTACGCGGTGCCGTGGGCGGGCGTGGTGATCGGAATCGGCAAGCCGCCCTGCACGGTCACGCCGCGGCTGAAGCCGAGCAGCTTGATCGCGATCTGGCCCTGGTCGTGGTACATGGTCACGATCGCCTGATAGTCGCCGGCCTGCGCCTTCAGGAAGATGGTGTCGGCCGGGAAGGGGCCATGGAACGGGGCGTCGGTCGGCCAGTCGCGCGCCTGCAGCGCCTTCACGGCCGGCGCGATGATCTCGAACTCCTCGCGGCCGCAGACTCCGCCGTCGCCGCCGTGGGGATTGAAGGCCGCGATCGCGATCCGCGGCTGCGCGACGCCGCTCGCCAGCAGCGAGCGGTAGATCAGCGTGGCCGCCTGCTCGATGCGCTCGGCCGTGATGTAGCGCGCCACGTCCTTCATCGGCACGTGCGAGGAGATGCGCGAGGTCCAGAGATCGCCCAGCGTGTTGAACTCGCAGAAGTAGCCGGTGACGCCCAGGTAGGCGGCGAAGTGGTGCAGCTCGTCCTCGTGCCGCATGCCGCCGATCTTCATCGCCTGCTTGTTGAGCGGCGCGAAGCAGATCGAGTCGACCTCGCCGGCCAGCGTGGCGTCCATGCAGCGGTCGAGCACCTGCAGCACAGAGCGCCCGCCCGCGGCCTCGGCCTGGCCGCGGTGAACCTGCGCCGGGTCGATGCTGTCGACCGCAAGGAAGGCGGGCCGTACCGTGCTGGCGCGCTCGCGGACCACGGCGAAGGAGGGCACGTCGTCGGTCTCGACCTTCAGGCCCGCGATGTGCTGGCCGTCCTCCCACAGCCAACGGTCGCCGACCAGCACGATGTTGGCGAGCGCGGTGGCATCGGGTCGGGCCAGCAGGCGGGCGATCAGCTCGGCGCCGATGCCGGCGGGGTCGCCGAGGGTGAGGGCGACGACGGGCGGTCGTGAATGGCGCATGGTGTCAGTCCAGCGGGATGCTGTTCTTCTTGATGATGTCGCCGAAGCGCTTGTATTCGGCCGCATGAAAGGCCGCGAACTGGGCCTGCGTCATCGGCGTGATCTCGGCGCCGATGGCCTCGAGGCGCGCCTGGGTCTCGGGCATCGCCAGCACCTGGTTGATGGCGTCGTGCACCTTCTCCTGCACCGCCTTCGGCGTCGAGGCCGGCATGTAGATGCCGTACCAGGCGCTCATCTCCACGCCCGGCACACCGGCCTCCGCCAGGGTCGGCACGTTGGGCAGCTGCGGGTTGCGCGTGGCCGCGGTCACGGCCAGGGGCCGAATCTTGTTGTTCCTGATCTGCCCGATCACCGAGGGCAGGGTGTCGAAGCTCAGCTGCACCTGGCCGCCGATCAGGTCGATCAGGGCCGGCCCGCTGCCCTTGTAGGGCACATGCGTAATGTCGATCCGGGTCGCGTCCTTGAACATCTCGGCCGCGATGTGCTGCGTGCTGCCGGCGCCGCTGGTGGCGTAGTTGAGCTTGCCGGGCTCTTGCTTCGCGAGCTGCACCAGGGCCGCCACCGACTCGGCCGGCAGCGTGTTGCTGACCACCAGCACGTTGGGCACGGCGCCGACGAAAGCCACCGGCACCAGGTCGCGGTTGTTGTCGTAGCCGAGCTTGATCAGGTGCGGCGCGATGGCGTGGGCGGTGACCACGCCCATCACCATGGTGTGGCCGTCGGTGGCTTTCGCCGTGGCGTCCGCGGCCAGCGTGTTGGAAACGCCCGGGCGGTTCTCGACCACCATCGGCTGCTTCAGCAGCGGGCCCAGCCGGTCGGCCACGGCACGGGCCATGGCGTCGGTGCCGCCGCCGGGCGCCGAGCCGACCAGGATCCTGACCGAGCGGGTCGGCCAGTCCTGGGCCTGGGCCAGGCCGGCCGTCCAGGCGAGCGCGAGCGCAGCCGTCACCGCGGCGAGTTGACGTTTCATTCGCGTGTCTCCAATGTGTGTTTCGAACCGATGCCTGGATGGTAGGAATGCAATTGATCGCCGTAAACTGAAAGCTCGTGATCAATCAATAACCAGGAGTGATCAATCATGGGTTCGCTGGATCGCCAGCAGAGCACGCCGCAGCTGCTCAACCGGCTGCGCATGCGGCAGATCGCGCTGATCCTCGCAATCGACGAGAAGCGCACCTTGAGGGCGGCCGCGTTCCAGCTCGGCATGACGCAGCCGGCGGCCACCAAGATGCTGCACGAGCTCGAAAGCGCACTCGGGCAGCCGTTGTTCGAGCGCGTCGGCCGCGGGCTGCGGCTCAACGACGCCGGCGCCCGCGTCACCGGCTACTTCCGCGGCATTCGCGGCAGCATGGAAGCGCTGAACCGCGAGCTGGGCGAACTGCGGCTAGGCAGCGCGGGCAAGTTTTCGGTCGGCAGCATCATGGCCGCGTCTCCGGGGCGCCTGTCCGAAGCGCTGCTGGGCCTCAAGGCGCTGTTTCCGCTGCTGGCCATCGAGATCGCGGTCGACACCAGCGATCGGCTGCTGGCGCAACTGCGCGAAGGCGTGCTTGAGGTCGTCATCGGCCGCCGGGTCGGACTGCCGCAGTTCGAGTACAGCTTCAGGCCGATCGAGGACGAGGGCCTTTCGGTGGTGGTGGGCAACGACCATCCTCTGGCGCGTCGGCGGCGGGTCGAGTTCGATTCGCTGCTGGCCTACCCGTGGATCCTGCAGCCGCCCGGCAGCCCGATGCGCGACGTCATCGAGCATGAGTTCCGGGACCACGACGCGACGCTGCCCAAAGGGCTGATCGAGACCGGCTCGATCCTGACGACCATCAACCTGATCCGTCGCTCGGAACTGGTGGCGGTGATCCCTGAGGCGGTAGCCCGGCGCGACGCCGAGCACGGCGTGCTGCGCATCGTTGCCTACCGCATCCGACAGAAGCTGCCCGCCTACGGCAGTCTGGTGCGCAAGGACTGGCCCTTGAGCCGGCCGGCGCAGCAGTTTCTCGAACTGCTGCATCGGGCGGCCTGACAGCACGTCGGCAAGCCGCAGCGCCACCGGCACCGGAGTGGACCAGCGAATGCGCACGCGACGCGACCTGCGTAGCCTGTCTGAAACGCAATGCGGGCATGTGAGGGCCTCAGGGCGGCGCCGCGGCCGCCACCCCATACAGGACCAGTGCCGCCACGACCACGGCGGTGAAGCCGATGTGGATCGCGAGCAAGGTGGCCAGCACCGCCGCGGTGACGGAGGCGCAGCCGTTGATGCCCCAGGCCCAGGGAATGAGCCGGGCATCGGAGGCCTCCACCCGGGCCAGGCCCAGGGGAAAGGGCATGCCCATGAAGAAGGCCAGCGGGGCGATGAGGGCCGCCGAGATCAGGATCCGCGCCGCATCGGGCAAGCCCATCGCGTGCTGGAAGAGCCAGGGCAGCAGCAGCAGGCAGAGCGCCGCCGACAGCGCGATTGCGCCCACCACTGCCACCACCGGGTATCCCTTCAGTCGACCGGACACGCGGCTGCCGATGCCGGCGAAGAGCAGGAACGCGAACAGCACGACGGCGATGGCGTACAGCGGATGGCTCAGGAACAGGACGAACTTCTGGATGAACGCGATCTCGATGAACATGAAGCCGAAGCCGATCGCCAGGAAATACGCCAGCACGCGCTCTCGCGATACAGTGCCTGACACGACGCCCGGTACGCCCCCGCCCTGCCGCGCACCGGACCGCGCGACCCATAGCAGCGGCAACCCGATCAGCAGCAGGCTCGCGACCAGCGCCTGCACCAGCGTCGCCACGAGCACCGGATAGCCCCATTCGAGCAGTGGAAGGCCACCCTGCTCCTTCAGCGACAGCAGTTCCGGCAGCGAGCGCCACTTGAAGAAGTGGAAGAAGTGCGGCTTGTCGTCTGTGGCCGGTTCGATATGGAACTTGTAGCGCGCCGTGAATTCGTCGCGCCCGGGGCCGAGCAGCGCCTGCGCGCCGTCGAACAGGTCCGGCCCTTCGACCACGTTGAAGCGATTCGCCTCGTCCCGCCGCATGCCCGGGTAGAAGGCGACATCGAAGGAGCGGGCCACGCAGAAGCCCTTGATCGCGGCGATGTCCTCTCGGGTGAGCGCGCCGTTCTTGACTAGCAGAGTGCTGGTCTTCCAGCTTCGTATCAGCGCAAGCCGCGATCCGGGGTCGCCGATGCCCGATCGCTCCAGCGCCACCACCGCGGCGGCGAAGAGCTTGAGCGCATCGCGCGGCGGCAGCGTGACCCAGCGCGTGACCGCCAGCAGGCCGCCGGGCTGCAGGTGGCGCAGATCGTCCTGCACGGCCTCGACCGTGTAGAGATAGTTCTCGGCGAGCGCGTAGAGCCCGGCCGAGGAGGCGCTGAAGGAATCGAGCAGCGCCACCTGGATCAGGTCATAGCGCTCCCGGCTGGCCGCAATGAAGCCGCGCGCCTCGGCCACGTGCACCTGCGCCATCGGCCCGTAGACGCCGCCCGCCGCGAGCGCGAACGGGCCCTGCACCAATTCGACGATCTGCGGATTCAACTCCACCGCGTCGATGCGGCGGGCGCCGTGATAGTGCGCCTGCAGCACGTCCGCCCCGGCGCCGGAGCCCAGCACCAGCACGTGCGGCCGGCGCAGCAAGTGGTAGGGCAGGGCGGAGCTGATCTGGTCCAGATGGGCCAGGCTGTCGCGCCGGCCGTCGAAGCGGGTCAGCGCGTTGAGTCCTTCGCCGTCGGTGAAGACGCCCCATTGCGGCGGCGGCTCGGTCGACGCGCTGAGGCTCAGGCCCGGCGCGTGGCGCAGCGGAATGCGCGGGCTCTCGACCACGCTGACGAGGCCCAGGGGGCTCGATCGCTGCGCCACCACCCGGGCGCCGGGGATGCGCAAAGTCTGCGACAGCTCCTTGTAGGGCGACATGACGGGCGCCAGCCACGCCGCGGGCAGCAGCAGGAGGCCGCCGGCCATCGCGATCGGCAAGAGCGCCGGCCAGCGTCGACGCCCGCCGCATTCGATCCATCCGACCGCCGCCGCGACGCAGCCCAGCGCGCCGATCAGCTGCAATGCGTCGGCCGGCGATAGCACGTACAGCAGCGCCACGATTCCCAGGCTCCCCGCGCCGGCACCGAGGATGTCGACGCTGTAGATGCGCGACAGCTCGCCGCGAAAGCGTTGCAGGGCCATGCACACGCAGGCGCCGGCGCACATGAAGGGCAGCAGGAGCAGCAGGTAGACGGCCAGCAGGTAGAGCGGCTGGCGCGGGTCCCAGAGGATTTCGAGCGGATTGAACGGCACGCGCTGCGCCAGGGCGAAGCAGCCCATCGCAGTGAGTCCGAACGCCGCGGCGGCGGCGCAGAAGAGCGGCGCGAATCGCTGCTGCACCGCCCGCTGCGCCAGGGTCAGCAAGGCGCCGCTGGCACCCCAGCCGAGCAGCGCCAGGCTGATGATCATGTAGGCGAAGTGGTGCCACAGGATGATCGAGAACAGCCGCATCAGCAGGATCTCGTAGGCCAGCGCGGCGGCCGAGACCAAGGCCACGGCGATCAGCGGCGCGGCGGCCATCGGCGCTCCGGGCTCAGCGTTGGCCGGTCAGCGGAACGAAGGCCACCGGCAGGACCTGCCGCGTCGACACCGTTCCGTCGGGGTTCTTCTCGATCATCATCAATTGCTGGACCATGAACGCCGCGCCCACCGGAATCACCATCCGGCCGCCGGGTTTGAGCTGGCGGATGAGCGGCGGCGGGATGTGGTTGGCCGCCGCGGTCACGAGGATGGCGTCGTAGGGTGCATGTTCCTCCCAGCCGTAGTAGCCGTCGCCCAGGCGCACCTGGACATTGTCGTAACCCAGTTTCTGCAGGCGTTCCGTGGCCTGGAGTCCCAGCGGCTCGATGATCTCGATGGTGTAGACCGCGCGGGCCAGCTGCGCCATCACTGCCGCCTGGTAGCCTGAGCCGGTCCCCACCTCGAGCACCTTGTCGCCCGGCCCCGCCTTGGCCAGGTCCGTCATCAGCGCCACGATGTAGGGCTGCGAGATTGTCTGCCCATGGCCGATCGGCAGCGGCCGGTTCGCGTACGCATAACCGACCTGGTCGGCGCGCACGAACTCGTGCCGCGGCACCTTGCCGATAACCGCCATCACGCGGGCGTCGAAGGCGGGCCTGCCGGTCTCCGCGGCCGTCTGGCGTGCGTGCGCCGCGATCTCTTCCGTCATCCGCTGCCGCTCCGATGCGAAGTCCGAAGGGGCCACGCCATGGGCCCCTGTCAGGGCCAGGAGAAGCGCCGCCGCCATCGCACGGACCATCGGTGTGACCATTGTTCGGCGATCATGGCCGAGCGCGAAAGCGCGGTCCAGTGCGGCCGGCAAGGCCATGGTCGAAACGAGGACGATGCGGCCTTGGCGGGTGCTATGCGACCTGGCGCATAGCAGATGTGCGCCGACAGCGGTCGTCGCGATGGCGAGCCGCTCGTAGACTGGTCCGCATCATTCCGATTCATGACCCCAGGAGACAAAGTGGACGACTTCACGCAGCTCAAAGTGGCGATCGCCGATCACATCGCGACGCTGACTCTCAATGCCCCGCCCGTCAACGCGCTGACGCGCGTGCTAAACGACGAACTGACCCGGGCTCTCGACCAGATTTCCGAGATGGAAGAGGTACGCGTCGTGATCCTGACCGGCGAGGGCAAGGTGTTCTGCGCCGGCGCCGACTTGAAGGGGCGGGCCGAAGTGATCAAGGGGCCGGGCGACCTGATGGCCCACTCGCGGCG
Source organism: Variovorax sp. P4_D9 (assembly GCF_056401695.1). Taxonomy (NCBI): domain Bacteria; kingdom Pseudomonadati; phylum Pseudomonadota; class Betaproteobacteria; order Burkholderiales; family Comamonadaceae; genus Variovorax; species Variovorax sp. P4_D9. The sequence continues at coordinate 2,144 of NZ_JBFUIU010000135.1, read as the reverse complement.
TACCCGGGAGTGCTTTCACGCCATCCGCGAATGCGCCAAGCCGGTGATCTGCGCCATCAATGGCGCCGCGCTCGGCTCCGGCCTTGCCATGGCGGCTTCCAGCGACATCCTGATCGCGTCCGAGAAGGCCTCGCTCGGCCTGCCCGAGGTCGATGTCGGGCTGCTCGGCGGCTGCCGGCATGCCATGCGCTTGTTCAGCCACTCTCGCCTGCGCCGCATGATGCTGACAGGCATGCGCGTGCCCGGGGCCGAACTGCTCCGGCTCGGCATCGTGGAAGCATGCACGGCGCCCGAGGACCTGATGCCGGCAGCGCGCGAGATCGCCGCCACCATCGCATCCAAAAGCCCGGTGTCCACGCGGATGGGCAAGCACACCCTCAATGTGATCGAGGACATGAGCCTGCGCGACGGCTATCGCTACGAGCAGGACATGACTGCGCAGATCGCCAAGACCGACGATGCGAAGGAAGCCCAGCGCGCTTTTGCCGAAAAGCGTGCCCCGGTGTTCACCGGGCATTGAGCCCGCTCGGACACCGCCAAGTGGGCGGGCGTCGTGAAGCGCGCCGGCCTCAAATCGGCTGATCCGTTGCGCGCCGTCCATTCGTCGCTTGCGGGACGGCATTCGACCTCGCATGGTGTTGAAATCTCATGCCAACGAGCGGCCTGGCCCGGGCTGCCGCACCACGAAAGGACGAATCATGTTCGCTGAACCCTCCGCCAAGACCACCGAACTCCTGCAGCGCCTGCGCCAGTTCTTCGACCAACACATCTATCCCAACGAGGAGCGCTACCACCGCGAGATGGACGCATTCCGCCGCGAGGGCAATGCGTGGCAGGTCTCGCCGCTGATCGAGGAGCTCAAGCCGCTCGCGCGGGCGGCCGGGCTGTGGAACATGTTCCTGCCGCACGAACACCGCGGCGTGCCGGGGATTTCCAACCTCGACTACGCGCCGCTGTGCGAGGTGATGGGCCGCGTCTCCTGGTCGGGCGAGGTCTTCAACTGCTCGGCGCCCGATACCGGCAACATGGAAACGATCGAGCGCTACGGCACCGAGGCGCAGAAGGACCAGTGGCTGGAGCCGCTGCTTCGAGGCGAGATCCGCTCGGGCTTCCTGATGACCGAGCCGGCCGTTGCATCGTCCGACGCCACCAACATCCAGTGCACGATCCGGCGCGATGGCGACGAGTACGTCATCAACGGTCGCAAGTGGTTTTCCTCGGGAGCCGGCAGCCCGCGCTGCAAGATCTTCATCGTGATGGGCAAGACCGACCCCGAGGCGCCGCGCCACGCGCAGCAATCGATGGTGCTGGTGCCGCGCGAGGCGGCCGGCGTCACCGTGCTGCGCCATCTCTCGGTCTTCGGCTACGACGATGCACCGCACGGCCACATGGAAGTGCTGCTGGAGGATGTGCGCGTGCCGGTGTCCAACATCCTGCTCGGCGAGGGCCGCGGCTTCGAGATCGCGCAAGGCCGCCTCGGGCCCGGGCGCATCCATCACTGCATGCGTTCCATCGGCGCCGCCGAGCGCGCGCTCGAACTGATGTGCGACCGCTTGCAGAAGCGCATCGCCTTCGGCAAGCCGCTGGCCGAGCAATCGGTGTGGCACGAGCGCATCGCCGAGTCGCGCTGCCTGATCGACCAGGCGCGCCTTCTCACGCTCAACGCGGCCTACAAGATGGACACGGTGGGCAACAAGAACGCACGCGCCGAGATCGCGATGATCAAGGTGGTGGCGCCCAACATGTCGTGCAAGGTGGTCGACTGGGCCATCCAGGCGCATGGGGCGGCCGGCGTCAGCCAGGACTTCTGGCTCGCCGAGGCCTATGCGCATCAGCGCACGGTGCGCATCGTCGACGGGCCCGACGAAGTGCATCGCAACGCCATTGCCAAGCTGGAATTGGCAAAGCGCGCCGAGCCGGCGCGCGCCTGAGACGCTGAGCGCCTCGGGATCGATCATCGGGGGTCGGCGCATCAGTCCAGCTTGGCGCCAACCGCCTTGGCGAGTGAACCCCAACGCTCAGATTCAGCGGAGATGAACGGTCCGAACTCCTCGGGCTTGCTGCCGACGACTTCCACGCCCTGCTGCTCGAATTGCTGCTTCAGGTCGGGCGAGCGCAATGCGGCTCCGACGGCTCCATACATC
>NZ_JBFUIU010000134.1:0-15464 GCF_056401695.1 Variovorax sp. P4_D9 | reverse complement strand
CGCATCGCCTATGTCAGCGACGCCGGCACGCCCGGCGTCAGCGACCCCGGGGCGCGGCTGGTGGCCGCGGTGCGCGAGGCCGGCCATCGCGTGCTGCCGCTGCCCGGCGCCAGCAGCGTGACCACGCTGGTCGGCGCGGCCGGACTGGTCGCTGCCGGAGACCCGGGCAGCGGTTTCGTGTTCGCCGGCTTCCTGCCGAGCAAGGCCGGCGAGCGCGATGCCGCGGTACTGCGGCTGGCCGACGAAGCCCGCAGCGTGGTGCTGCTCGAGGCGCCGCACCGCATCGAGGCGCTGGCGCGCGCGCTGGCCAGCCTGGGCGAGCGCAAGGTCACCGTCGGCCGCGAGCTCACCAAGCAGTTCGAGGAGATCGCGACGGTCGCAGCCGCGGCCCTGCCCGACTGGTTCGCCACCAGCCGCGACCGCACGCGCGGCGAATTCGCGCTGGTGCTGCACCCTCGGCCCACGGCCGTCGATGACGGTGCCGAGGGCGAGCGCGTGCTGCGCCTGCTGCTGGCCGAGCTGCCGGTGAAAAGCGCGGTGCGCATCGCGGCCGAGATCAGCGGCGCCCCGCGCAATGCGCTCTACGACGCCGCACTGCGCATGCGCAGGGACGGCGACGAGGCCGTCGAACCGTAGCGCGCCCGCCGCTGCACGCATCGCCGCTTGCTTGACCCAGGTCAGGGCCCTGCGCCGGCGCGCGGGCTATGGTCGGTCAAACCATCCAGCACCCATGTTGCATGAAGTCAGCGGCGATATTCTTCTTTCCAGGGCACAGGCCATCGCGCACGGGGTCTCGCCCAACGATTCGTTCAATTCCGGCCTCGCCCTGGCGCTGCGCGAGGGCTGGCCGTCGCTGTACAAGGACTTCCGCCACTATTGCCAGACCCGCCAGACCCGCCACCCGCAGCCGGGCGAGCTGTGGACCTGGGCCAGAAGGCCAGCGCGTCATCAACCTCATGACGCAGGACGCGGCATACGACACCAGCGCCAAGTCGGGCAAGGCGAYGGTCGAGCGCGTGAACCACACACTGCGGGCGCTGCGAAAGTGGGTCGAGGAAGAAAAATTTGCCAGCCTCGCCTTGCCGCGGCTCGCCACCGGCGTCGGGGGCCTCGACTGGAAAGACGTCGCACCGCTGGTCGAGCGCCACCTGGGTGACCTGGAGATCCCGGTCTACCTGTACACGAGCTATCGCAAGGGCGTCGCCGCCGAGGAAACGGCGGCCCGCTGATCCGGGGGCGGCCCAGCCGCTCAGCCGTCGAGCTCGGGGTAGGCACGGAAGATGCCGTCCTCGTTGAAGGCGATCCGACGCGGACTCCGCAGGTAGTCGTGGACCCGCTGCCGGCGGCCCACGTTGGCATGCAGCTTCGCCACCGACGGCGTGTCGGCCAATGCACGCGCGGCGGCCTTCGGGAAGGCATAGCGCAGCCCCGCCACCAGCTGGAACAGCGAGAGATCGGCGTAGGTCAGCACATCGCCGACCAGGTGCAGGTCCCCGGACGGATTGCGCTGCAGGATCTTCTCGAACCAGCCAAGAAACTTCGGAATGCGTTCCTCGCGAAAGGCCTTGGCGCGCGCCAGCGCGGCCTCGCGCTGGTCCTCGTAGTAGAGCCCGGTCGACAGCGGATGGTGAGTGTCGTGCGCCTCGGCCACGCAGTCGGCGATGGTCAGCTGCAGCTGGTGCGTCCACAGCCCGTCGGCCTCGCCCACGCCCGCCAGCCCGAGCCGCGGCCCGAGGTACAGCAGGATCGCCGCCGTCTGGCCGACCACGATGTCGCCGTCGACCAGGAAGGGCGGCGCGAACGCGGGCCGGGGGTTGTCAGGGTCGTCGAGCCGGCGGGCCAGTTGCGACTCGCCGCCGCCCTTCGACGGCGGCTCGCGCGCCACATCGACGTAGGCGGCGCCGGCGGCCTCGAGCGCGAGCCGGACGAATTCGCCACGGCCCTGGATCGTGGGCCAGTAGTGGAGTTGATAGGCCAAGCGTCCTCCGCATGAAAGTGAAGTTGAGCGCGCCCCGCGGCCGCCTCAGTATCGAACGATCGCGTAAGCGGCCACGCCGGCCACCACGCCGGCCACCACGCCGGTGCGGCGCGCCCGGTCGCGCGCGCATCTCGTCGTCCCAGCGGCGGCGGTCGCACTCCCAGGTGCTGCCGGTGATCCAGTGGCAGTCGGCGTGGCGCTGGTCGGCGCGGTTGCGCTCCGCCGCACCCGCGACCCCGCGGCCACCACGCCGGCGCGCTGCGCATCGCGGCGGTTGTGCCAGTCGTTGTTCCAGAAGTGGTTGTTGTTCCAGCCGCTGTTGTTCCAGTGGTGCGGAGGCGGACGATGCCGCGAGCCGTGGCGCTGCGCGTCGGCCCAGCCGGCGGCCAGCACCAGCGCCACGACGGCCTGGGCGCGCAGGGCGGTCATGGCTTCTGCACCAGGTCGACGATGCGCGTCGCGGCCGGGTCGGCGGACGGCGCATGTCTTGCCGAGCCGGGCGACGTTGGTGCTGATCCATTCGCGCGTCAGCCTGCCGACCGACGGCCCGTTTCGGCCGGTGAGATAGCCATGCAGCCACACCATGCCGTTGCCGATGTAGTCCTGCGCCTCGACGGCCCGCTGCCGCCGGGCCTCGGAGGCGTTCGGGTCGGGCAGCACCTGCGATGCGGCGGCGTTGAAGTCGGCACACGAGAGCGTGGAGGCATCGTCCGCGACGCCCGGTGCCTGCGCCATCACGGCCTGCCCGATGAAGAGAAATCCGATCGCTGCCATCACTTTGAGTCGATGCATGTCTGGAGCTCCTTGCAAGGAGCATGTCTGGTGCTCCTTGCAAGGGCCTGCCCTCGCAAACATCCTAGGAAGTTCGGTCGCCTGCGTCCACCCTGACGAATTGGGCAGAATCCAGGCCGATGCGCCTGACGATGTTTCGAACCGCGATGCCGATGCTTGGCGGCCTGCTATCGATGCTGCTCGCCGCGCCGGCAGGCGCCGACGACCAGGTCCAGGCACTGGCCCACAAGAACGGCTGCATGTCCTGCCACGGCATGGTCCACAAGCAGGTCGGGCCGGGCTTCGCGCAGGTGGCGGCGCGCTACCGAGACGACGCCGAGGCACCGACCCGGCTCGCCGGCAGGATTCGCGGCGGCAGCGTCGGCACCTGGGGCCGCGTCATCATGCCTCGGCAATCCCAAATGAGCGAGGAGCAGGCCAGGATGCTCGCGGAATGGGTGCTGACGCAGCCGCCGCCCTGAAAGGGAAGCGCCGATCCGCGCCCGGCGACGCCCCTCCCACATATTGATGAGGCGGGCGCCCATCGAGCCAGAACACAATGCCTCAACAACAATGGAGGCGAAGCGATGAGTAGCGGGGCCGATGCGCAGGTATCCATCGAATACGATGCATCCCGCGAAGCGCTGCTTCATCCCGAGCAGCGGCCCACGATCTTCGTGGAGGAACCGGATGCAACGCTCACGCTCCCGGGGCTTGCAGTCGAAGCGGCGCGCCTGGCCTACCTGCGAGCCGAATCGAACCCGGACGAGTCGTGCAGGCTGATCGCGGCACTGCACCTAGCGGGGTTCGCCGAGCCCGCCACGTTCTTCGACCGGGCCACTGGCGCTTACGCCTATGGCTCGGTTCGCGCCCGGGACGGCCTGGCTATGCTTGCCTATCGCGGAACCCAGCCCGACGATCCCAAGAATGTCATGGCGGACCTGGACTTCTTGCCAAGCCCCTGGGCCGAAGGCAATGTGCATTCGGGATTCGGTCGCGCGGCCCAGTCATTGAAGACGAAGGTGCTGCAGTGGCTGGCGAACGAGGCCTCGGGCCGCAGACAGCTGCTGCTGTGCGGCCACAGCCTGGGCGCCGCGATGGCGACGATCTTTGCCGGCCTTGTCGAGCCCACGCACGTCATCACGATCGGCTCGCCCCGTGTCGGCGACATCGACTTCATCGGGTCGCTGCCGGCGAGCGCGATGACCCGCATCGTGAACTGCGCCGATGTCGTGCCCACCCTGCCTCCGCGTATCACGCCCYACCACCACGTCGGCCATCTTCTCTACATCGACAAGGACGGCCGGCGGCACGACAACCCGGAAACCCCGTTCGTGCTCAAGGACCGCATCGTGGGCCAGGCCGAGCATGCCGCGCGCATGATCGCCGCGCCGGAGCCCGGCGCCATCGCGCTCCGGGCGCTGACCGATCACTCGCCGGTCAACTACCTGCGCGCATTCTGCTGAGGCGCCTGCCCGCGGCGCCCGCGGGCCCTTTTCGCGATCTCAATCGATGCGCTGCGGCCAGTTGCCGGTCTTGCCTCGCTCCGATGCCGAGGTGTAGCAGGTGATCGACTTGAAGCCGACGCAGAAATCGGCATCGCAGACCTTGCCGTCGGAGGCCAGCCGGGTCGGCCGAGCGGGCTCGGTGGCGAAGCGCACCGAGCGCTCGTAGCCTTGCGCCCGGCAGTAGGTGTCGGCGGCTTTCTTGCCGCAGTACCTGCCCCAGACGTAGCACTGGTCGAGGCGCGCGAGCTTCTTGTAGGTCGGGTGATTGAAGGAGCCTTCGAGCGCGAAGGACGCGCTGGCCGCGAGCGTGCAGGCCGCGAGCAACGCGAACGACCTGCATGCGCCGGGCCATGGCCGGCCGATGTGCTTCATGACATCTCCCCGCGAGTGATCGATGCAGCAAGACTAGGACACGCGCCGCCGTATTTCCAGTCGATGACCTGGCGCGGCTGTGCGGGGCGCCCGGGCCATTCAGCGGCGGGGCTTCTTACGCGGGGTCGGCTGGGTTGCCTTGCCGCTCCAGAAATCCACAATCTGACGCGCAGCCTCGGCCTGGGTCGCAGCGACTTGGCGCTTCGCCATCGCAGTGGCCTGCCCGCGCGCTGTGCCCGCAGCCCGGTTGGCGGCACTCAGCCACATGCTCATCAGAGGATTCTTCTTCGTCCAGGGGTTGCTCATGGCGCGCCTCTCCGCGACCGATGGCCGCACAGTGAAGCTTGAGGCCCGGGCACAGATCAGCAGCCTAAGGATCGAGCCCGTCGCTGCGTGGCTGCTTTCCTACGCCGCAAAGGTCGCGTGCAATCGTGCACTGTCTCGGCGCGCCGAGCCATGGCGACACCGACTCATCACGAACCGTGGGGCTGAGCAAGAAAACATATCGCTTTCGGCAATGCGATTCCTTCCGTAGAGTCGCGTCACCCGTACTCCCGACCGCGATGACATCCATGACCACCCCCACCGCACCCATCCCGTTCCACCTGGCCTTCCCGGTCCGCGACATTGCCGAAGCTCGCGCCTTCTACGGCGAGCTGCTGGGCTGCCCGGAAGGCCGAAGCGCGCCCGAATGGGTTGACTTCAATTTCTACGGCCACCAGATCGTGGCGCACCTGGCCCCGGACGAATGCGGCCACCGCCAGTACAGCCCCRTCGACGGCCACGACGTGCCGGTTCGCCACTTCGGGGCGGTGCTGCCGATGGACCAATGGCAGGCCTTGGCCGACAAGCTCGTCGCCCGCAAGACCGAATTCGTCATCGAGCCCTACATCCGGTTCAAGGGCGAGCCGGGCGAGCAGGCGACGATGTTCTTTCTCGACCCTTCGGGCAATGCGCTCGAATTCAAGTCCTTCGCGAACCTGGATTCGCTGTTCGCCGTCTGAAGGGGCCGCTCAGGCGCGCTGCTTGTGCTTGCGGACCTCGGCGGCCTCTCGCAAGGACCGGGCGAACTGCGCGACGATGGGCGGACTCGCCCGGGGCTTGCGCTGGAGCAGGCCGATTTCGCGGTGGAAGGTGGATTCGCCCAGCGAGACTGCGCGGACGCCCGCCGGGAGTGGCAGGTGCGCCTCGACCAGCGGCACCAGCGCGACGCCGAGGCCCTTCGCTGCCAGGTGGATCAGCCCCGGTATTTCGTCGATCTCGATGGCATCGTTGACCGCGAGGCCTTCGCGGCGAAGAAATGCTTCCACCATCCGGCCGCCGAAAGAGGCACGGTCATAGCGAAGAAAGGGCTGCGACTCGATGAGCGTTCGCCAGTCCTTGCCCGGCACGGTCCTGGGCGCGATGAGCACGTAGGGCTCATGCGCCAGCGCCTGCCAGCTCATGTCCGGCAGCGTTCCGAACGGCGGTCGAATGATCAGGGCGGCATCGATCAGGCCGGCGTCCAGGTCGTCCATCAGGCGCATCGACACACCGGGCGACACATGCACGCGAACCAGCGGAAGTGCCTTGCGGAACCGTTCTAGAGCGCGCGCCAGCAGGGTCGGCTGCGTCGATGCGATGGCGCCCACGCGCAGCAATCCGCGCGTAGAGGTGTCGCTGGGCGGATCGCCGAGCCTGGCGTAGAGGGCGCAGATTTCCTCCGCACGCGCGAGCGTGGTCTGGCCCGCCGCGTTCAAGGTGGCGGACCGGCCGGTGCGGTCGAAGAGTTCGAAGCCCAAGGATTCTTCGAGTCGCTTGATCTGGCTGCTGACCGCCGACTGCGTGAGGCCGATGCGCTCGCCGGCCGCCGCGAAGGTGCCGTGCTTGCAGACGGCGATGAAGGTCCTGAGTTCGCTGATCACCCGACGAGCATCTCAAGGATTGATGCTCGGGTCAACGATGCATGGACGTTCGTTGTTGATGCGAAGATCCGGGCGGGACAGTCCCGTTGCCACCGCTGCCGAGACTCGATGCCTCCGCAGCAGGGCTCGCTCACTTCGCGGGCGCCGGCCTCACGCTCAACGCCACCGACTCGGTGAAGTTGGCCACCACCTGGTCGCCCACCTTCACATCCTTCAGCACCTGCGGATCGCGCACGTGCACGTCGACCAGCTGGCCACTTGGCCCCCTGAGCGTGGCGATGTTCTTCTTTCGATCCAGGGCGAAGACATTGGCCACGATGGTGGTGCGCGTGGTGGCGACGCCGCCCGGCCTGGCGCCCTTCGCGGCCACGGTGGCCGACTCGGTCTCGATCCGCTCGCGGATGCCGTCGCCGCCCTTCACCAGCGCCAGCGCGACGCCGATGCGGTAACTCAGGCGGACCCGGTCGCCGACCTTGACCTGCTCGAGGTTCCTCACGGCCGGATCGACCCGGAGGTCGTTGATGTTGCCCCTCGGGCCCTTGATCGACACGATGCGGTTCGCCACGTCCACTGCGGTGATCTCGCCTGTGACCGACAGCACGGCCGAACCGCCCCGGGCGTCTTCGAGCTGGATGGACTTGCGCTCCGGGGGTGTCTGCGCACCGGCGGTGCCGGCGCAAAGTGTCAGCGCGGCGCATGTCGCGAGCAAGGCGTGTTTTTGGAGGTTTTTCATGTTGGTCCTGCGTTGGTATGGAAAGGCGGGGCCACCTTACGCGCACGCAGGCCAGATGTCACTTGCACTTAAGTGCAGTGCCGGACCAAGAAAAAAACGAGGCCTGGAATCCCAAACCCCTTGGGAACCCGGCATGAATGCTGGACCCAGACGATTTCAGCCTTCCCAGATACCGACAAGAATACCGACGTCTTGGTCGTGCCTTGGCCCTGCTGGAAGTCGCCGTGCAGCACTTTGGGTCGGCTCGGTGGCCGGTGAACAGCCCGATCGGCCGGATCATTACACCGACTTGTATTCCCAAGGGTTGATCATCGGCGCGTTGGTTGGCGCAAAGTGCTTGACGTTGCGAGTGACGATCGTGAGCTGGCGAGTGATGGCGGAAGCCGCGATGAACGCGTCGGCCGCGGAGATCTGGTGCATCACCACCAGCGTCGCAGCCATGGCGGCGGCACTACCGTCGAGGTCGATGATGCGCTCGGCAAACTCGGTGAGCACCTGGCCAGTGAGCCAGGCGCGGAGGATGGCGCCTTGCGCGGTGTCGGCGCGCTCCTTCTGCTGCACCCCCACCTCGAGCTCGTAGACCGTGATGGCCGAGAGAAAGGTTTCGTCCTGGGCAATAGAGCCCGCCCATGCGACAACGGCCGGAGAAGCCTTCTCCGGCCGCCGAAGCGCAGAAATGACGTTCGTGTCGAGCAGGTACATCAGCCGAGATCCACGCCGCGCGAATCGATGCTGACCCGCGGTGGATCAAAGGCGATGTCGTCAGCCGGCCCGCGCTGGGCCACGGCCTGCAGCAGCGATTTGGCGCGGCTGCCCTTGAGTGCTTCGTAATCCCGATAGGACAAGAGGACGTGCGAGCGCACGCCGCGAGAGGTAATGAACACCGGGCCGTTGTCGGCCTGGTTCTTCAGGCGGCTGGAGTCGCGATTGAACTCGCGGCTGGAAACTTCGGTGACTTCCATGAGGAACCTCCTCCATCGTTGCACATGCAAATGCTACTACATATGCATGTACATCTGCAACCCCACCCGTTCTGATAGCGGCGCGCCGGTGACTGCAGTGGTGGACACGCGGATCCCGTCGACTCGCGTCGGCGTCCGCGGACTCCCCATAAGCGGCGAGAGCCCGCGTGGCCGAACGCAAGCTCCGCTTCACTTGCCGGCGGTATGCCGCCAAGTGGTCCCCGCCGGCAATGCCCACTCCGGCGGATGCCGCGACCACTCCTTGAGGAACTCCAGCAGATGCCGAACCCGCGTTGGCATGTTGCGCCGCGTCGAGAACACCACATAGATATCAAGTTCCTCGGGAACAGAGTCGGGCAACAGCGCCACGAGCGTGCCGGCGCGCAGTTCCTCCGACACCATGTAGTAGGGGTGCAGCGAAATGCCGGCGCCGAGCAATGCGCCCTGCTTGAGCGCGTCGCCCAGGTTGGAGCGCACGGTGCCGCGCACGCGGATCTCCTGCGGCGGATCGCCGGCGAACTTCCACACTCCGGCGCCCGACTTGATGGTGTGCACCAGGCAGTTGTGCCGCACAAGATCGCCAACCGCCGCGGGCCGTCCGTGCGCCTTCAGGTAAGCGGGCGACGCCACCACCACCTGCGGCGCCTTCATCAGCGACTGCGCCACATAGCTTGCGTCTTCGAGTGAAGGTGCGATGCGGATCGAAAGATCGAGCGCCTCGGCGACGAGGTCGGACCGGCCGTCGTCATGCAGCACCGTCACCTCGATGTCCGGATACCGATGCGTGAACTGCGCCATGAGCCGCATGAGGTGATAGGCACCGAACGAGGGCGGCGTGCCCACGCGGATCGCCCCGCGCGGCAGGTGAACGACATCGCGCACCTCGCCTTCGATCGCTTCGTAGCGCTCGAGCAGATCGCGCCCGGCCTCCAGTACGCGCGCGCCGGCTTCGGTGAGCGCCACCTGCTTCGAACTGCGCTTGAGCAATTGCGCTCCCATCGACGACTCGAGCCACGCCACGTGCTTGGTGATCGTCGCCCTGGAGAGCGAGAGTTGCATGGCGGCACGCACGAAGCTGCCGGAGCGTGCGACTTCGGTAAATATCTGGAGGCAGCGAAGGCGATCCACAGGGGGTCCGGAGGAGGGTGCGACCGGATTCAAGGTTTCCAAATCGCAAACGTTGGATTCTCGAACATGGTGCGCCACCGGGCAAGGTGCTCCCTAGACTTCGAGTCACGCAAGACCGCCGCTGCAGGCGGCATCGCCCACCTCATGACCGCCGTCCCAACCTCCACCGCCGCACCCTTGCTCGCCGAGTTGACCCAGGCGCTGCATCGCTTTTTCCACGCGCTCGACATGCGGCGCTACGACTGCATGCTCGACCTGTTCACCGAAGACTGTCGTTGGCTGCGCCAAGGCCAATGGCTCGAAGGCAAGGACGCCGTGCGTACGGCCCTCGACTCCCGCCCGGCGGATGTCGACACCCGCCACGTGCTGACCAATGCCTACGTGAGCGCATGCGACGGCGACTCGGCCGAGCTCGAGGCCTACATGACGGCCTACCGCTATCCCGCTGCGGCCCAGTCCGCCAGCGCGCCGCCGCGCATCGCCGGCCCGCTGCGCTTCAACCTCACGTCCACCGTGTTCCGGCGCGATCCCGACCACGATTGGCGCATCGCGGAACAACGAATGGTGGCGGCCTTCGCCTTCGCCGAATGAGTAGCATCCTGCCGGCCTCCTTCACCCACCGCAGCGCGGCCACGCGGCTGGTCCTGCGCGAAGGCGCTATCGACGGCCTTCGCGCCGAGCTCGACGCGCTGGGCATCACGCGGCCACTGGTGCTGGGCGGCGCCCGCACGCAGCGCTCGGCGCTGTTCGCCCGCAGCGTCGCGGCGCTGGGCGACTTGCCGCATGTGCTGGCCGAGCCGGTGCCCGCGCATTCCAGCGTGAGCCTTGTGGAGCGGCTGGCTGCGCGCGCGATCGCCGATGGCGTCGATGGGTTCATCGCCATCGGCGGCGGCAGCGCCTCCGACACCGCCAAGGCGATCGCGCTCCTCATGGCCGAGGGCGGCCGGCTTGCCAATCATGCGGTGCGTTTCACGCCGCCGGCTTCGCTGGTCGCGCCTCGCCTCGCAGCGCCCAAACTCCCGATCGTGGCCATTCCGCAAACGGCCTCGGGCGCTGAAGTCACGGTCTCGCTGGGCGTGCGCGATGACGATGGCGCCAAGCTGCTGTTCACCGACATTCAGCTCGCGGCCCGCCTGGTGCTGATCGACCCGCTTGCCAATCTCGAGGTCCCGGCCGCGTTGATGTGCGCCACGGGCATGAACGGCCTGGCGCATTGCATCGAGGGCCTGTATTCGCTGGAGCGCTCGCCGCTGGCCGAGACCTTCGCGTTGGAGGCGATGGCGCGTTTCGCACGGGCCTTGCCCGCCGTGCATGGCCAGCCGCGAGATGCGGCGGCGCGCGCGGCACTGCTGTACGCCGCGCACCTGTCCGGCCTGGTGCTGGTGAATGCCCGCACCTGTCTGCATCACGCGATCTGCCACGCGATCGGCTCGGTCACCGGCGTCGGGCACGGCGATGCCAATGCCGTGATGCTGCCGCACGCTGTCGCCTTCAATGCCGAAGCCGCCGCCGAACCGCTGGCGCGCGCGGCCCGGGTGCTGGACGCCGGCGATAGCGCCGAGGGCCTGGTGGGCGCCCTGCGCCGGCTGCAAGCTGCCATCGGCGTCCCGACCCGGCTGCGCGACATCGGCGTGCCGCGCGAAGCGCTCCGCCGCATCGCCACCAAGACGATGCGAGAGCGCGGCCTCTACTACAACCCCCGCCCGGTCGGCGACGAGCGCGAGATCCAGGCACTGCTCGACGCCGCCTACTGACGGCGGTCGAGCCATCGAACGATCTTCACCCCACAAGGAGTTCCATCCATGACCATGCGCATCGTCCCCGGCGCCGCAACGCTCGGCGCCCGCGTTGAAGGCCTCGATCTGTCGCGGCCGCTGTCGGCCGAAGTCTTCGAACAGCTGCTGCAGGCCCTCAGCCGTTACGGCGTGCTCAGCTATCCGAAGCAGGACCTCAGCGCGACCCAGCTGCGCGACTTCTCGGCGAATTTCGGCCGGCTCGAAGTCAACGTCGCGGGCGCCTACCAGGAGCCGGGCCTGCCCGAAGTCATGGTGCTCTCCAACATCGTGGAGAACGGCAAGCCGATCGGTCTCTCCGACGCCGGGCAGGACTGGCATACCGACATGTCCTACAACAGGATGATCGCGTTCACCAACGTGCTCTACGGCATCAAGATTCCGCATAGAGACGGCCAGCCGCTCGGCAACACCGAGTTCTGCAACATGCATGCGGCCTACGAAGCGTTGCCCGACGAATGGAAGAAGCGGCTCGACGGCATGACCGTGCTGCACGACTTCGACAAGTTCTGGGAAATGATGCGTCGCGAGCGCGGCAGCACCCGCCCGCCGCTCACGGCCGCCCAGCGCGCGGCACGGCCGCCGGTGTCGCATCCGGTCTTCCTGCGCCACCCCATCACCGGCAAGCGCGTGCTGTATGCCAACCCCGGCTATGCGGTCCGCATCAACGAGCTGGACGAGAAGGAGAGCGTCGAAGCGCTCGACTTCCTCTTCGCGCACCAGACCCGGCCCGAGTTCCGGTATGCGCATCGGTGGGAGGTCGGCGATGTGCTCATGTGGGACAACATGGACACGATCCACAACGCGATCCCCGATTACCGGCCCGACGAGCCGCGCCTCATCAAACGCTGCCAGGTGATGGCCACGCGCTTCTTCCACGACGACGGCACGCCGCGCAACGTGCCCGACACGGAGCTCGAAGCGGCATGACGCATGGCGTCGCCGCTTGCTATTCGACCGCCGACCTGCGCGAGCTGGCGCGGCGACGGCTGCCGCGCGCGGTGTTCGATTTCTACGATGGCGGCGCCGAGGACGAGCGCACCCTCGCCGGCAACAGCCAGGCCTTCGAGCGCTGGCACCTGGCGCCGCGCGTGCTCGTCAATGTTGCAGCTGCCTCGTCCGCCTGCACCTTGGTGGGCGCGCCCGCCGGCATGCCGGCCGCCATCGCCCCGACCGGCGCGGCCGGCTTCGGCTGCCGCGGTGCCGATCTTGCGCTCGCGCGCGCGGCGGCGAAGATGGGCATGCCCTACACCTTGTCGAGCAGCGCCACCACGGCCATCGAAACCATCGCCGACAAGGCACCCGGCCGCCTGTGGTTCCAGGCCTATGTGCTGCGCAACCAGGACTTCTTCTGGCAGCTGATCGAACGCGTCCGCCAGGCCGAGTACGAGGCCTTGGTCATCACCGTCGACCTGCCGGTCGGCGGCAAGCGCGAGCGCGATTTCCGCAACCACTTCTCCATCCCGTTCCGGTTCACGCCGCGCAACATGCTTGACTTCGCCTCGCGGCCGCGCTGGGCGGTCGACATGCTGCTGCGCGGCATGCCGGTCATGGAAAACCTGCGCGGCCTCGAAGCCACCGCCACGAATGCGACCGCCATTGCCTCCTCGGTCGGCCGCAGCTATGACCCGGCCTTCGACTGGGCGCGGCTGGCCCAGGTGCGCGACCGCTGGACACGCAAGCTGATCGTCAAGGGCGTGAGCCGCGGCGACGATGCCCGGCGCCTGGCCTCAATGGGGGTGGACGCCATCGTCGTGTCCAACCACGGCGGCCGGCAACTCGACGGCGCCGTCCCCAGCCTGCTGGCGTTGCCCGAGGTGCTGCAGGGTGTGGCCGGGTGCTTGCCGGTGCTGATGGACGGCGGCATCCGCCGCGGCTCCGATATCGGCAAGGCGCTGGCCCTCGGCGCGCAAGGTGTGTTGCTGGGCCGCGCGACGCTGTTCGGCGCGGTGGCCGCCGGCGACGAGGGCGCGCAGCGCGCCCTCGACATCTTGCACGACGAGCTGCTGCGCACGATGCGCCTGTGCGGCGCACCGACCGTGGAGCAACTCTCGGCCGACTTGCTGCGGCCGGCCGAAGCGGTCTCGTCGTGGCAGGCAGCCCTTCCGAATACCGGAGCGCCGGCCGCGCCGCGGCCTCCTCTCGACGCCGCGCCTCGCGCCCATCCAACCCCAGACCTCGTGAACTCCTGAACCGCGAAGGAAAAACCATGAAGAGACATCTCCCGACCCGCCGACTCGTGCTCGTCGCCGCGGCGCTTCTCGGCACAGCAGGCCTCCACACGCATGCGCTGGCCCAGAACGACTATCCCAACAAGCCGATCAAGCTCATGGTCGGCTACAGCGCCGGCGGGCCGACCGATGTGCTGGCGCRCGTGCTGGGGCAGGACATCGGTGCCACGCTCGGCCAGCCGGTCGTGGTCGAGAACAAGCCCGGCGTCAACGGCAACATCGCAACGGAGTTCGTGAAGCAGGCCCCGCCCGACGGCTACACCTTGATCGTCAACACCATCTCGCACAACGTCAATCCGTTGCTCCAGCCCGATCGCATCAAGTACGACCCGGTTAAGGACTTCACGCCGATCAGCATGGTCGCGGTGCTCCCGCAGCTCATCGTCGTGGCGGGCGACTCGCCCTACAAGACGCTCGGCGACCTGATCAAGAAGGCGCAGACCGGGCCGAACGCCGTCAGCTACGGCACGGCCGGCGTCGGCGGCTCGGCACACCTCGCGGCCGCCCTGCTGGAGCAGCGCAGCAAGACGCAGATGAACCACATTCCCTTCAAGGGCAACGCGCCCGCCCTGACCGAGGTGATGGCCGGCCGGGTGGATTTCATGTTCTTTCCGATGATCGGCGTGTCCGAATTCGTCACGAGCGGAAAGATCCGGATCCTGGCCGCCACGACGGCCAAGCGGCACCCCGACTATCCGCAAGTACCCACCACCGCCGAGCTCGGCTTCCCGGGCTTCGAGGACTATGCGCAACCGATCGGTTTCGTCGCTCCCGCCGGCCTTCCCGCGCCGATCGCCGCCAAGCTCGACGCCGCCATCGTCGCGTCCTTAAACAAGCCTGCCATGCAGGCGAGGCTCAAGTCCCTGGGGGCCGAGGTCAAGCACCTCGGGCCGGCCGAATACCGCGAGTGGCTGAGCCAGGACCGCACGCGCTGGTCGCAGCTGATCCGCAGTGCCAACATCAAGGCCGAATGAGCCCCGGAGCCGCCGAATGAAGTGGGTTAATTTTTCAGCGCCGGGCAGGGCCAGCGCCTACGGCATCCTCGAGTCCGATGACCGTATCCGCGAAGTGCGTGGCACCCCCTTCGGCGCCCACGAGCCGACCGGCGCCGTGCACCGGCTGGCCGACGTCAAGATCGAGGTGCCGCTGGTGCCGCGCACCTTCTATGCGGCCGGGCTCAACTACGTCAAGCACATTCGCGAATACGCCGAGCTGACCGGGAATCCCGTTGCGGAACCGAAGCAGGCCGACATCGGCTACCGCGCGGTCAATGCGCTGGTCGCGCATGACGAAGCGGTCGTCATTCCGTCGGACGCGAAGCAGATCGAGTACGAAGGCGAGCTTGTCGTCGTGATCGGCAGGAAGGCCAGGCACCTGAGCGAAGCCGATGCGCTCTCGTGCGTGCTGGGCTACACCATCGGCAACGACGTGAGCGAGCGTCTCTGGCAGGCATCGGACCGGACGTTCTGGCGCTCCAAGAACACGGACACCTTCAAGCCGATGGGGCCGTGGATCGAGACCGAGTTCGACCTCGACGCGGCCGAGACCACCGTGCGGCTCAACGGCGAGGTGCGGACGCATTTTCGAACGGCCGACATGCTGTTCGATATCCACACCTTCATCAGCCGCATGACGCGCTATCTCACGCTGTACCCAGGCGACGTCATCTGGATGGGCACCGACGGCAAGTCGCCGCAACTGAAGGCCGGTGATGTGGTCGAGGTCGAGATCACCGGCCTGGGCTGCCTTCGCAACCACTTCGTGGCCGAAGCGGACGGRCCGAACGCAAACACTTGATACCCGAGGGGCGCGCAGGCCGGCGTCAGCCGAGCGCCTCGAAGCGCCACTCTGTGCCTCGCTTCCCCAAGCTCTCCGATATCGCAACGCTTGCGCGTGCTGGAGCAAAACCCGTTCGGGTCGCTGATCGTTCTCTTGCTTGTCCTCAGCCTTGCGCTGRTCGTATGGGCGGCGCGATAACCGCAAGCAGCGGCCAGGCCTTCAGGCTGGCAGGCTGTAGGAGACGTTGGTGTGCCGCCAGGAATCGCAAACCTATCCGTATTCCGCATGGGTTCTAGGAAGTACAG
>NZ_JBFUIU010000133.1:0-15486 GCF_056401695.1 Variovorax sp. P4_D9 | reverse complement strand
TCGTAGCGGCGCAGCCCGCGCGAATCCATCATGATGATCGCGCGCAGATGCGGCAGGCCGCCGCGGATCGTCAGGACCTTGTCGAGCTGTTCCTGATCTTCGCACACGATGATCGGCGCATCGGACAGGGTCAGCAGGTACTCGACTTCGGGCGCAGGCGACGTCGGATAGACGCCAGCCGTCACGCAGCGCACCATGGCAGCGCCCATCTGCGCGAAAACCCATTCCTTGCGGTTCTCGCTTAGCACCGCAAGCGCCTGGCCGGGGGTGAGGCCGAGCTGCAACAACCCAAGGCCGAACCAACGCGACTGCTCGGCATACTCGGACCAGGTGATCGGCTGCCACACGCCCAACTCCTTCTGGCGCAGCGCAACGTCGCGCGGACGTTCCCTCGCCCAGTACTGGAGCTGCTGCGGCAGTGGAAGATCCTTCAATGCATCAGATGAACGAGTCATGGGGTTGCGCATGTTGAATACTCAGGACAACCAGCGCTTGCGCCGCTTGTAGTGCTTGATGTCGCGAAAGCTCACGTGCCCCTCGCCGGCCTCGCCGCTGCCGAGATAGAAGCGCTGTACATCGGGATCGCTAAGCAGCTTGTTGGTCGAGCCACTGATCACGATGCGGCCGCTCTCCATGATGTAGCCAGCATGAGCCACGCGAAGCGCGACATGCGCGTTCTGCTCCACCAAGAGCATGGCCACGCCTTGCTCCCGGTTGATGCGTGCGATGATCTCAAAGATGTCACGCACCACCAGCGGTGCCAGGCCAAGGGAGGGCTCGTCCAGAAGGATCAGTCTTGGCTTACCGACGATTGCGCGCCCGATTGCCAGCATCTGCTGCTCGCCGCCCGATAGATAGCCCGCCACCTGCTTGCGCCTCTCGCGCAGCCGGGGGAAGTAGCCATAGACCAGTTCGGGATCCACGTCTCCGCGCTCCCGCCCAATCAGAGCATTGGTCGCAGCGACGAGATTCTCCTCGACGGTCAGGTCGCCGAAAATGTGGCGGCCCTCGCGTACGTGGGCCATGCCCAGCCGTGCAAGCTGGTAGGCGCTTCGCCCCGCGATGTCGTCTCCGAAGAAGCGGATGCGTCCTGATGCGAGTCGCCCCTTTTCGTAGGGCAACACCCCCGACGAGGCCTTCAGTGTCGTGGTCTTGCCGGCACCGTTCGAACCAAGCAACGCGACGATCTGCCCGTTCGGGACCTCGATCGACAAGCCGCGTAGCGCCTGCACACTGTGGTTGTAAATGACTTCGATGCTCTCGATGGTCAGTGCCGCTGTCATCGCTGGTCCTCCCCTGCCTGGCGGCTCACACCTTGATCCACGAACCCGCGGGCTCCATCACCTTCTTCTCTGGGTCGTAGCTGTACATGCGGCCGCTAGGAATCTGATGGCTGCTGAGGTCGACCAGCAAGCCCGTGACGCCGCCCGAGTCCCAGTCCTTCATGGATTCAAGCGCGACCTTCATGTTGGGCAGCGTCAGCGGCTTGTTGGCCTTGATGCAACGTTCGGCGATCTCGGCGAAGGTCATACCGCAGAGCCAACTGGAAATGTAGAAGGGCGAGATGTGCTTCATGTCGGGCCGCGCCTTGGCCGCATGGGCTCGCATGGCGTTGATCATCGGCGCGTCCTCGTGGCCGTAGCGATAAGCGCTTACGCCTGTCAGGCGCACCCCGAGCGCGGCCAGTGCATCGTAGGCCGGCTTGTCGAGGCCCCAGGCCGTACCCATGATCTGCGGATTCAGTCCGGCCTCGCGCATCTGACGCACGAACTCCGGCATGGGCGCCAAGATGTAGCCCTGAAAGATCACGATGTCGGGCCTCGCGCGACGCAGTTGTGCCACTTCGGTTGTGACGTCGACACCAGATTGCTTGGTAACAATCTCCGCCACGATCGGCAGCCCGAGCTTCTCGGCGCGCGCCTTGCCGCCGGGGATGCCATCACGCCCGAACTCGGTATCGGCATACACATAGGCGATCGTAGGTTTGGTGGCCGCTCCTTGCGAAGTGCGCGCAATGTGCTCCATCAGGATCTCGTGCAGCCGCGGATAGGTTGGGCTGGGCACGAAGTGCTGCGGCATCTTGACCGGATCAGCGACCGAGGCCGCGAGCGAGGTCGATGTGGTCATCACGTGGCCCGACGCAATGGCGTCTTGCGCCACCGCCTTGACACACGGCGTGCCATCGCAATAGAAGAAGGAGGGCTTTTCGCTGGCCATGATCTTCTTGAAGATGGCCGCCGCCTGGTCAACCTTGAAGCCGCTGTCCTCCGCGACGTAGCGCAACTTTTGTCCCGCGACACCGCCATTGGCGTTCTTCCACTCGACGAAGTCGCCGAGCCCGTTGTTCATCGCGGCGCCTGCGAACGCGAACACCCCGGTGATGGGTTGCGCTGCGCCGATGACGATGTCGCCCTTGTGGACTTGCGCATGGGACGAGCCGACGGTCAAGGGGCCGATGGTTGCTGCCGCGCCGATGGCCTGCACGAGCTTGCGACGAGAAATGTCGGTCATGGTTGTCTCCTTTTGTGTAATGGGTCTAGCGAAGCCATCGTGCCGTCACGTACGAAACGGCCAGAGGTGGAATGTGCGACGCACCCGCGCCCAGATCGCCGCCAGGCCATGTGGCTCGAAGATCAGGAACACGATGATCAGGAGGCCGAAGACGACTTGCCCCATCGGCAGAAGCAGTCCGGCAATGTTGGGAAACCACTGCGAGCTGATCTGCGCGCCGAGCCGCAGCCCCTCCGGCACGAAAGTCATGAAGACGGCGCCCAGCACGCTTCCGAGTACGGTTCCCAATCCGCCGACGATGACGGCCGCCAGATAGAAGACGGCCAGCGTCAAGACGAAATAGTCCGGCGTGATGTTGCCGTAGAAGTAGCCCAGCAGCCCTCCCGCGACGCCGGCGTAGAAGGCCCCGACCGCGAAGGCCGTCAGCTTCGTGCGCAACAGGTTCACACCCAGAATCTCCGCGGAAATGTCACGGTCGCGCACCGCGACGAATGCGCGGCCGATGTGCGTGCGCGCCAGGTTTCGCGCGACGATTGCCATGGCGAATGCGCAGACAAAGATCAGGTAGAAGTTGCGCCGATCTCCGATCAGTTCGAAGCCGAACAGCCGGGCACGTGGAATCGAAGTACCCGACACGCCGCCGGTCACCGAGTCCCACTCTCGGAATATGAAAGTCAGGATGAAATGGGCCGCCAGCGTGGCGATGGCCAGGTAGAGACCCTTCACACGCAGGCTCGGCAAGCCGACAATGATGCCCAGGAAGGCCGCCACGAAGCCGGCAGCAGGCAGCGCGATGAAGAACGGAATGCCATGCCGGGCCAGCCACGCGACYGTGTAGCAGCCGACCCCGAGGAAGGCTCCGTGGCTCAGCGAGATCAGTCCGGCGTTGCCGGTCGTCAGGTTGAGGCCCAGCGAGGCAATCACATGGATCCCGACGATGCAAGCCATGGCCAGGAGGTAGTCGCTGCCCCAGAACGGCAGCGTGAAGATCGACAGCGCGAACGCGATCATCCAGTTCCGGGCGGTGGACGAATCCCACAGCCGTTCTTCGGACGCGAAGTTTTCGTGGAAGACACCAGTTCTCACGTCAGAGCCTCTCGATGGTGCGGGTGCCGAAGATCCCGTACGGCTTCACGACCAAGATGGCCAGGACAACAACGTAGGGCACGACGTCGCGCGACTTCCCGCCCAGATAGCCGGCAGAAACAGCCTCGACCCAGCCGATCAGCAGGCTGGCGACGATGGCCCCCAGGATGCTGTCGAGTCCGCCGAGGATGATCGCGGCAAACACGCTGAGCGCCGCCGCTGCAAGCAACGGCGAGAGGCCGGCGGAACTGGCGATCAGCACGCCGGCCACGGTCCCCACCAGACCCGATAGCACCCAGGTCAGGCGTTGCGAATAGTTGATATTGATCCCGAGCGTGGCGGCGGTCACCGGGTCGCTCGCCGTGGCACGCAGCGCGATGCCGGTCTTTGAATAGCGAAAGAAGGCCAGGAAGCCCGCGATCAGGATCGCGGCGACCGCAAAATTCCCAAGGACTGTACCGGGGATCAGAACTT
Source organism: Variovorax sp. P4_D9 (assembly GCF_056401695.1). NCBI lineage: Bacteria > Pseudomonadati > Pseudomonadota > Betaproteobacteria > Burkholderiales > Comamonadaceae > Variovorax > Variovorax sp. P4_D9. The sequence goes on along the minus strand of NZ_JBFUIU010000133.1, from coordinate 11,415 downwards.
CACCGAGCAGCAGCGGCGTGCGCGGAAGCAGCGTGGGCGGCGACAGCGTGTCGCCGCCCCAGAACGCTTCGACACCACCGTGGATGATGCTGGCCATTCCGATGGTTGCCATCAGCACCGCCACCGCAGGCTGCCCCGACAGCGGTCGGAGCACCGCCCGCTCCAGTGCGACCACCAGCAATCCGATGACAACGAGCGACAGCACGAAAGCGACCCACGGCGGCAGCCCGAAGGTGATGGCGCCTGCGTAGTAGAGGTAGGCGCCGAGCATCATGACCTCGCCCACAGCAAAGTTGACCACCCCTGTGCCCTTGTAGATCAGCACGAAGCTCAGTGCGATCAGTGCCATCACGCCACCCGACAGCAGCCCCAGGAGACTGTATTCCAGGAACTCACTCATGCGATGGCCTCGCTTTCCGCGCCTAGATAGGCTTCGATGACTTGGGGATGCGAGCGCACCTCGGCAGGCGTTCCGCTGGCGATGACCTGACCGAAATTGAGCACCACGACGTGGCTAGAGATATCCATGACCATCCCCATATCGTGTTCGACCAGCAGCACCGTCACACCCCACTCCTCCTGCACGTCGAGGATGAAGCGAGCCATGTCTTCCGTCTCTTCGCGGTTCATCCCGGCGACAGGCTCGTCAAGCAGCAACACGCGTGGTCGCATCGCGAGCGCGCGCGCGAGCTCCACACGCTTTTGCAGGCCGTAGGGCAGCGCGTCGACAGACAGGTGGCGGATGTGGTCAATCTCAAGGAAGTCGATCACCTTGCGCTCGACTTCGCCGCGCAGTTCGAGCTCTTCCAAGCGCGCGGCTCGGCCATATGCCAGCGCAGAGAAGATGCCAGCCTTCATCGTATGGTGGCCGCCGAGCTTGATGTTCTCAAGCACGGTCAGGCCGCGAAAGAGCGCGATGTTCTGGAAGGTGCGCGCAAGGCCGTGTCCGGCCCGCGCGTGTACAGGCTTGAACGTGATGTCGTCGTCGCCGAGCAGGATCCGGCCCGCGGCGGGCCTGTAAAAGCCCGATATCGTGTTGAAGACACTGGTCTTGCCCGCGCCGTTCGGGCCGATGACAGCAGTGATCCGGCCCGGCGCTGCGGCGAACGAAACGCCCCGCAACGCATGGATGCCGCCGAAACGAAGATCCACGGCATCGACCGACAGGCCGAGTCCGTTGGAGGAAGCAGTATCAGTAGAGAGCATGGGTAGCGAACACGGTCCGGGCCGAGAGGATCAGCCCATACCGTACACTACCGCACAATATTCTGGTGCACCTTAGTGTTTTCCCGTGGCGCGATGCAGTGCGCTCACGGCGGCGCCCGGATCAGACGTCGTTCTGCTGCAGATAGTCGAGCAGGTTGCGCTTCATCGCGTCGAGCGTGGTGGCAGCTGCTTCGAGCTTCTCATCGACGAGACCGGACAGGATCTGCTCGTTCATCCGGTGGCTGACCTTGCGCATCTTGGCGATGAGCTGCTTGCTCTTGGGTTCGAGGAAAACACGGTTGACGCGGCGGTCGCTCGGGTCGGCGTCCCGTCGCACCAGCCCCCCTTTCTCCAACCTGTCGATCAAGCCGCCCACCGCCACCTTGCCGAGGTCGAGTTCCTCGGCCAGCTGCGATTGGGTCATGCCATCTTCGCGAGAAAGATAGGCGAGCACCCACCATTGCGAGCGGGTGACGTTCAAAGGTTTCAGGCAGCGATCGAACGCACTGCGGCGCAGCCGCGAAACATCGTGGATGAGGAAACCGAGCCGGAGCTCCCAATCAATCGACGTTGCGTCGGTCGCCATTTTTTCGGAGGATCCCCCTTTCGGGGCGATCCTTTACTGTAATGATGCGTACATTCTAGCGACTGACTTCTGAACGCATGGTCCGGAAGGCGACAGCCGGCTGCAATCCCAGTTCGCGGACTCGGCACCGTCGTGCGTCTACCTGTATCGACCCCCCTGAACTTTGGCTAGAAGGCGACGGCGTCCTTGCCCTTGAGCGCAAGAATCTCGCGTGCTTCCGCGGGAGTAGCGACCGCCAGCCCCAGCCCCTCAATGATCTCGCGTGCTTTGCGCACCTGTTGCGCATTCGATTCGGCAAGCTTTCCGGCACCGATCCAGAGGCTGTCCTCGAGGCCGACACGTACATTACCGCCCATGGAAGCTGACATCGCTGCGATCGGCATCTGGCTGCGTCCGGCTCCAAGCACCGACCAGCGGTAGTCGGCGCCGAAGAGGCGATCCGCCGTGCGCTTCATGTGCATCACGTCCTCCGGGTGGCTACCGATGCCGCCGAGGATTCCGAACACCGTCTGTACGAAGAATGGCGCCTTGACCAGACCGCGATCGACGAAGTGCGCAAGGTTGTAGAGGTGCGAGGTGTCGTAGCACTCGAATTCGTAGCGCGTGTCGTTGACCGACAACTCCGTCAGCACAGTCTCCAGGTCGCCGTAGGTATTGCGGAAGATCAGGTCTTTACTGCCTTCCAGGTAGGGTCGCTCCCAGTCGAATTTGAACTCCTTGAAGCGCTGGAGCATCGGGAACAGGCCGAAGTTCATCGTGCCCATGTTCATGGACGCGACCTCGGGTTTGAGCACCTTGGCCGGCTGCATGCGCTCCTGCACCGTCATGTATGGCGAGCCGCCGGTCGTGAGGTTGATGACCGCGTCGGAGCGGGCCTTGATGTCCTTCAGGAACGGGACGAAGGCTTCGGGCCGCTGGTCCGGTTTGCCCGTGACGGGATCGCGCGCATGCAGATGAATGATAGCTGCGCCTGCCTCTACCGCGCCGACCGCTGCATCCGCGATCTCCTGCGCCGTGACCGGCAGGTACGGCGACATCGAAGGCGTGTGAATCGCGCCTGTCACGGCGCACGTAATGATGACTTTGCGTTGTGTGGACATGCGAGTCTCCTTGGTTGTCAAACGGGATCCCAGGTGAATACGTCGCCCGAACGTTCGAGCGGGAAGAAGCTGGCGCGCAGCATCGGTAAGGCTGACTCGATCACGCTTTCTGGCGTCCACCCCTCTCCACAGTGCGCGCTGCGAATCGGACGCGGTTGGCTGAACAGATAGATCTCGTTGTTCCGCACACCGAAGATCTGCCCGGTCACGTCCTGCGCCGCATCGGAGCACAGACCGACCACGAACGGTGCGACGCGTTCAGGTACCAACTTCTTAAGGCCTTCGACCCGCTTCTTCTGCTCCGGCGTCTCGCTCGGGATCGAATCAATCATGCGCGTCCACGCAAAAGGAGCGACGGCATTCGAACGCACGCCGAACTTTTGCATGTCGAGTGCAATCGACTTCGACAGGCCGACGATGCCGAGCTTGGCCGCGCTGTAATTGGCCTGACCGAAATTTCCGATCAGCCCGGAGGTGGAGGTCATGTGCACATACACGCCGCTGCCCTGCTGCTTGAAGTGCGAGGCCGCGGCCCGGCTGACGTTGAAGCTCCCCTTCAAGTGCACGGCCAATACTTGGTCGAACTCCACCTCGCTCATGCGGTGGAACATCACATCGCGCAGGATACCGGCGTTGTTGACCACGATGTCGATGCGGCCGAACGCGTTGACTGCCGCCTCAACCATCCTGCTAGCCGCACTCCAATCCGCAACCGAGCCGCCATCTGCGATGGCCTCGCCCCCCATCGCCTTGATCGACGAGACGACCTCGTTCGCAGGTTGCTCATTGTCCGGTTTGCCGTCCAACGATGCCCCCAGGTCGTTGACGACCACTTTGGCTCCCGCAGCTGCCATCGCTAGCGCGATGCCTCGTCCGAGGCCCCGGCCGCCGCCGGTAATCAGCGCCACTTTTCGTTCGAGAAGTCTACTCAATTTAAGTCTCCTTGGATGCCGCCGTCGAGGGTAAACCCCTGCTCAACCTCAAGTTTGCGGCTTGCAAAAATATCGTGCACTAGCGTACCATGCACCACATGATGATGTACAGCAGCCGCTGGTGACCAGCGAGAATCCATGAACGAATCCGACACCCGGTTCGGCCTGCTGGCCACCACTCGCTACGTGCCCCGCCTGCGGCTGGAACGCGCCGAGGTGGCCGCCCAGCATCGATGGATGGCGCCCGGCCTCAAGTCACTGGCCAGAGGCCAGCGCGCCATGGCAAACTGGGACGAGGACGTGGTGACCATGGCGGTCGAGGCCGCCCGTTCGCTCCTGGCTACGGCGCCGGCTTCCGGCACGACGGAGCTGACGCTCGCCTCCACCACCCTGCCATTCGCAGACCGACTGAATGCCGGGATCGTCGCCGCCGCTGTTGGCCTCGACTCTGCTACTGTGACACGCGACGTCGCCTCGAGCGCTCGCTCGGCGTTGACTGAACTGGCTTCCGCGCTTCGTCATCCTGCCACGGAGACAACGCGCATCGTTGTCGCCGCCGAACGCCGAACGGCAAAGCCGGCGAGCCCGCAGGAGCTGATCTTCGGCGATGGCGCGGCCGTGGCCTCGATTGGTACGGGCCGGGCGATCGCCACCTTCGTCGCGGCGCGCAGCCTGCATGCCGACCTGGTCGATCACTTCCGCCAGTCGGGCGAGCCGTATGACTATGGTTGGGAAGAGCGTTGGATTCGCGACGAAGGGTACATGAAGCTCGCCGCCGACACCATCGCGCAGTGTCTGGCGGACGCGGGCGTGAGCGCCTCGGACGTCAGTCACTTCGCACTGCCGGCGCCGCTCACTCGCATCAACGAAGCGGTGGCCAAGCGGGTGGGGATCGCAGCGACAGCACTCGTTGCCACCGCATCCGAAACGGTAGGCGATCTCGGCTGCGCACAACCACTGGCCATGCTCGATATGGCGGTCCGCGCAGCGGCGCCCGGCGCGCTGATCCTGATCGCGGGCTTCGGCAGCGGCTGCGACGTGCTTCTTCTCAAGCGCACGGCGGCGCCTTGCCCGGGCGGCGTGCCCGACGCGGGAAAGCCCGAGACCAGTTACCTGAAATACCTGTCGTTCACCGGGCAGCTCGAACTGGCTTGGGGCATGCGCGCCGAGATGGACAACAAGACGGCGCTCACTGCGGCCTGGCGCGATCACGCGCGCACCGAACGCTTCGAGGGCGGTCGCTGTGAGCGCTGCTCCACAGTACAGTTCCCGCGTTCGCGTCTGTGCGTCAATCCAGCATGCCGCGCGCAAGACACGCAGAAGCCAATGAGCCTCGCCGACGTACCGGCACGCGTGATGTCCCACACTACTGATTTCCTAGGGTACACGCCCGATCCCCCGTTTCAGTTTGGCCACATCGACTTCGAGGGCGGTGGCCGCGTGCTGATGGAGTTTACGGACACCGATGTCGGCGAACTCGCGGTCGGCGTGCCACTGCGCATGGTCTACCGCGTGAAGGAGTTCGATCGCAACCGCGGCTTCCGGCGCTATTTCTGGAAGGCAACGCCCACCCGGGCCGCGCTTTCCAGTGCCCCATCCACCTTGGAGAGCAAGTAAATGGCCAGCGGCATCCGCGACAAGGTCGCCATCATCGGCATGGGCTGCACGCGCTTCGGCGAACGCTGGGACTGCGGTCCGGAAGACCTGATGCTCGAGGCCTTCAACGAGGCGGTGGCCGATGCAGGCATCGAAGCGAGCCAGATCGAGGCGGCCTGGTTCGGCGTCTGCCTCGAGGAGAACAATGTCGGAAAGACCGCCGGGCCGCTGGCGCAGGCGCTTCGACTGCCCCGCATTGCAGCCACTCGAGTCGAGAACGCGTGCGCCACCGGGACCGAGGCACTTCGCGGCGCAGCCTATGCCGTCGCCGCGGGCGCCTACGACATCGTRCTGGCGCTTGGAGTGGAGAAACTCAAGGACACCGGCTACGGCGGGCTGCCGGCGCGTACACGTGGCGTTGCCAACGATCTCTGGCTGCCGAACTCGACCGCCCCGGGCGCCTTCGCCCAGCTGGCTTCGGCCTATGGTGCCAAGCATGGCGTCGCGATGGCCGACCTGCGACGGGCCATGGCGCATATCTCGGTCAAGAGCCACGCGAATGCCTCGATGAATCCGAAGGCGCACCTGCGCAACAGGATCACGGAGGAGGATGTTCTCAAGGCGATGACAATCGCTGCGCCTCTCGGGCTCTACGACTGCAGCGGGGTGAGCGATGGCGCGGCTTGTGCGATCCTAACGACACCGGAAATCGCCCGCGCGCTCAAGGCGAATGCCGAGATCGTGACGGTGAAGGCGCTCGAGATCTCAGTCAGCAATGGCGAGGAAGCAAGCTTCAGCAACTGGGACGGCGCGAACATTGCGACCGCCAAGACGGCCGCCGAGCACGCCTATCGCGCAGCCGGTATCAGCGAACCGCGCAGCCAGATCCAGATGGCCGAGGTGCACGATTGCTTCTCGATCACCGAAGCGGTGCTGATGGAGGATCTCGGCTTCAGCGCTCCCGGCCGCGTGATTCACGATGTGCTCGACGGTGTTTTCGATCTCGACGGAGCGTTGCCCATTGTTCCCGATGGCGGCCTGAAATGCTTCGGCCATCCAATCGGTGCTTCGGGGCTGCGCATGGTCTACGAGGTCTACCAGCAAATCCACGGCCGGGCAGGCCAGCGCCAACTCAAGAATGTCGACCGGGGCCTGACGCAAAACCTCGGTGGCCATCCGCATCAGAACGTCAGCGCAGTCGCAATCATCGGCCGCGCGGGCGCCTGAGCGCGCATCTTCACCCGAATTCCTTTTCCCCCTTTTCAACTGGAGACTTCTCATGCGAGGACTGAAAGGCAAGAAAGCCATCGTGACCGGCGCCGGGAGCGGTATCGGCCGCGCCATCGCTCTGCGGCTCGGCGCCGAGGGCGCAATCGTCGGCGTGTTCGACATCAATCCGGCCGGCGCTGCCGAGACCGTCAAGGCGATCGAGGCGGCGGACGGCAAGGCGATCGCAGTGGCCTGCGACATCACCGACTACGCCGCGGTGACCTCCGCCGTCGCGAGTTTCGAAAGCGATGCCGGGGCCGGCACCGACATCCTCGTCAACAACGCGGGCTGGGACACGCCAATGCCGTTCCTGAAGACCGATGAGGCCTTCTGGAAGAAGGTCACCGCGATCAACTGGTTCGGACCGCTGCACATGACGCATGCGGTCACCAAGGGCATGGCCGAGCGCAAGAGCGGCCGCGTGGTCAACATTGCTTCGGATGCCGGCCGCGTGGGCTCGTCTGGCGAGGTCGTCTATTCGGGCTGCAAGGGTGCGACCATTGCCTTCTCGAAGGCGCTGGCGCGCGAAGTCGCGCGCAGCAACGTGACGATCAACACTGTGTGCCCCGGCCCCACCGACACACCGGCGATGGATGCCTTCGTTGGCACCGGCGAGCAGGGACAGAAGATCCGGGACGCGATGGTGCGTGGCGTGCCGCTCGGCCGCATCGGCGTGCCCGACGACTATCCGGGGATCGTGGCCTTCCTGGCAAGCGACGACGCCGCCTTCATCACCGGCCAGACGATCAGCGTCTCGGGCGGCCTCAGCATGCATGGATAACAGGAGCAGAAAGATGAGCAAGGAATACAAGGACATCCTCTACGAAGTGCGCGACGGCGTCGTGAACATCACGATCAACCGCCCCGACGTCTACAACGCGTTCCGCAACCAGACGCTGGAAGAGTTGATTGACGGTCTTCGCCGCGCCGATGAGGAAAAGAGCGCCAATGTGATGGTGCTTTCGGGCGCCGGCGACAAGGCCTTCTGCACCGGGGGCGACCAAAAGGTTCACCTGAGTGAGGACGGGCTCTATGGCCCGCGCGGCACGGTTGGCATGCCGATCGAGGAGATGCAGACGGCCCTGCGCGACCTGCGCAAGGTTTCGATCGCCAAGGTGCAGGGCTTCGCGATTGGTGGAGGTAATGTCTTCGCCACCCTGTGCGACCTGACCATCGCGAGCGAGAAGGCGACCTTCGGTCAGGTTGGACCGAAGGTCGGGTCGGTCGATCCAGGGTGGGGCACCGCCTACCTCGCGCGCATCGTGGGCGAGAAGAAAGCACGCGAAATCTGGTTCCTCTGTCGCAAGTACAGCGCCGCCGAGGCTGAAAAAATGGGCCTTGTGAACAAGGTGGTTCCGCACGACCAGCTCGACGCCGAAGTGGCGCAGTGGTGCAAGGAGATCAACGAGATGAGCCCGACCGCACTCGCGATCGCCAAGCGCTCGTTCAACGCCGACAGCGAGAACATCCGCGGCATCGGCTTCCTTGGCATCCAGACGGTCAAGCACTACTACCAGACAGAGGAATCAAAGGAAGGCGTGCGTGCCTTCAATGAGCGCCGCAAGGCTGATTTCAAGAAGTATGCAAGCTAAAAGTCGCTGGCTGGAGCAGACAAGTTGGAAACGCTGATCCACACAACCCTTGAGTCCGACGGCGTGCTCGTCGCCACTATCGACATGCCGGGCCGCACGATGAACGTGTTCTCGGCAGATTTGATGGATGCGCTCGATGCGCTGATGGACCGCGTTGACAGCGACGTAGCGGTCCGTAGTGTGGTGCTCACCTCGAGCAAGTCCACCTTTCTCGCGGGCGCCGATCTTGTGATGGTGCGCGGCTACACCGACAGCGCGAAGACCGGCACGCAAGAAGAGTTGTTCTCGATGTGCGGCCGCCTCGGACGCCAGTTCGTCCGTCTTGAGCAGTCCGGCAAGCCGTGGGTGGCAGCCGTGAACGGCATCGCGCTCGGCGGCGGTCTCGAGCTTGCACTGGCGTGCCGTGTGCGCCTGGTGACGGACGATTCCCGCACGCAGATTGGCGTACCCGAAGTACGATGGGGACTGCTGCCGGGCGCCGGCGGCACGCAACGTCTGCCGCGTCTGGCCGGATTTGACGCTGCGATCGATATGCTACTCAGCGGCCGTTCGATCCCGCCGGCCGAGGCGGTGCGGCTCGGCATCTTTGCCCGCGCGTTGCCTGCGGCGGAACTGTTGGACGAAGCCCGATCCGTCGCACTCGCATTGCATGGCAGGCCGTTTGACGTGAGAGCAAAGTTCGCCCGTCTCACGCAATCCGACGTGCCATCCTACAGCCCGGAAGGAGCGCGCGCCGTCGCCCTGCAGTACGGGGTGAGCGCTGCCGATTTCGACCTCTATCCGGCCTATAGTGCGATCGTCGACAGTGTGCTCAAGGGCGCGCGGTTGTCATTAGCGGAAGCCACGGATGTGGAGATGACGCAGTTCCTGCGGCTCATGTTCAATCCGGTCGCAGGCCATATGGTGCGCACCCTGTTTCTCGAACGCCTGCGCGCAGAGCGCGAACTGGCGGCGCMAAAAGGCACGGGCATTGAGCGCGTCGAAGTCGGGGCGCTCGGCCCCGCGCACAAGTTATGGGTCGACGCACTTGCGAAGACCAAAGTGGCACAAGCGGCTAACGGGTCACTGCCGGAGGGGACGATCGAGATCGTCGACCTGCAAGGAGCGCGCCATCGCGTGGCCCTCGCCGTGCTCGACGCGCAAGCCTGCACCGCCCCGACAGTGGCTCTTCTCTCCTCGGCGGGGCCATATGGCCGGGTGATCGAGATCATCGGATCGAACGATGCGGCAGCCATGGCGCTCGCGGCCTTGGCACCGCGGCTCGGCGCATTGCCGTGGCGCACACCGGGGCCCACCAGCGTGCTGCAGAAGCTGAAAGGCGCATCACTCGAAGATCAAGCGCGAACAGCCATTCAATGCGCAGCAACGCCAGGCGCGAGCGACATGGCGTTCCTGGATGTCGCAGCCTGCCTGGCAGGCGTGACACCGGCCTGGAGCGGCGGTCCCCTGTACTGGCTCTGGGATGAGAGAGCCGAGGTCGTTCCCCGATTCGATGCGGCATCACGTGACGCATGGAACCGACTCCAGCCCGCTCTGCATCGCACGTTCGCATGATCGACCGGACACGCATTGGCTTTGAAACTGAGGCCACCACTGAGGACATCGACGGCTGGCGAGTGAAGCTCTTCTGCCAAGCGATCGGCGAGGACGATCCCGTCTACTGCGATCCCGCAGCCGCGCGCGCGGCAGGCCATCCGACATGCCCGGCACCACCGACTTTTCTGAAGGCCGTCGAGGGAGACCACTTCAGCAGCGCGCAACTAATGTCGCTGTTGAAGGTGCCCCTGCATGGCGTGCTGCATGCGGAGCAAAGCTTTGATCATCTGGCACCGGTCTATGTTGGCGACCGGATCGAGGTTAGTCGCAAGGTTACTGACATCTTCGACAAGAAGAACGGTGCATTGACCTTTATCGTGGTCGACACGCACTACCGCCGCGCAGGCCAGCCCGTGGCCAGCAGCCGTCAGACGATCCTGGTGCGGAACGCGCTGGAGGGGTCATGAGCGCAGCGATTTTTCCAGAGCGGCTTGAGCTTCGCTGCGGCCCTGTCGCCGCGGTCGACCTCGCGCTCTTCGCAGCAGCGTCAGGGGATCACAACCCTCTTCACCTCGACATGGACGCGGCACGCGCCGCCGGCTTCGATCGGCCGATCGTGCACGGCATGCTGACCATGGCGTTCACGGCACGGCTTTTCACGAGGACCTTCGGCGCCGGCAGCGTTAGACACCTTCACACGCGATTCACCGGTGCAGCCAGACTCGGCGACGCGGTGGTGCTGAGCGCGACGCTGACGGGCACCGAAGGCGCGCTCGGCCTCTATGAACTCGGCGCGCGAACGGCGGCCGGCGTCGAGCTGATGTCCGGCACCGCCCGCGTCGCGCAAGGTCCACCACGATGAGTCGTCTGGTCGATGCACTGCAGCCCGGCATGCGCGTTTTCGTTCCGACCTTGAGCACCGAGTCATCGCTGCTCCTCGACGAACTGCGCGCCGATCCGGACCGCGCGCGCGGGGTCGTCTTCACTGGCGTGCAGTTTCCGGGTATCGATCGCGCAGACTACCTCGCCCTTCATCCCGAAGCACGGCAGGCGGCCTTCTTCATGACACGCCCGGTACGCGCAGGCCTCAACGATGGCCGAGCCGACCTGCTATCGTTGGACTACCTCGGCATTGCGCGTCATCTTCGCGATGCTGCGCCGATGGATGTGGCCGTTGCCCATCTCACAACGCCCGATGCCGAGGGTTGGTGCAGCCCAGGCCTCTCGAGCGATTTCATGCCCCTGGTCTGGTCGCGTGCCAAGAGGCGCGTGGCACATCTCAATCCGCGCATGCCGCGCACGCAAGGCTCGTTTCGCGTCCACGTTTCGGAGTTGGATTCCTTCGTCGAAGCCGACGCGCCGCTCAACGACTTCAAGGAATCCCCTTCCGGCGAGGTCGAAGCGCTGATTGGCCGACATGTTGCCGCGATCGTGCGAGACGGCGACACCCTCCAGTTCGGCATAGGATCCGTCCCTCTGGCGCTGGCAGGGGCACTGAGCGCCCATCGCAGGCTACGCTTTCATGGCGGCCTGGTGTCGAGCGCCTTGCAGACTTTGTGGGTTGCCGGTGCCATGGATCTCGACGCGCCGATCACCAC
>NZ_JBFUIU010000132.1:0-15491 GCF_056401695.1 Variovorax sp. P4_D9 | reverse complement strand
TGCACCTGGCCCTGCGCATCGACCACCAGCACGCCTTCGCTGAGCGTCTCGATCACCAGGTCGTTGACCAGCGCATGCATCTGGGCGGCGCTGCGGTTGCGCTGGGCCAATGACTCCTCGCGGGTGAGCCGGCGCGCCATTTCGTGGGCGATCAAGGCGAYCACGAACAGGCCGGTGCCGGTCAGTGCCGCCTGCACGAAGCGCGGCGAGGTGTCGGCCGGCTGCTCCAGCCAGTACCAGGTGGCATGGCCGAGCAGCAGCAGCGTCGCGGCCGCGGTGGTGCCGAGGCCGACCGTGCCGGTGCCCAGCACGGCCCCCATCAGCACCGGCAGCGCGAACAGCGGCGAGTAGTTGATGCCCCCGACCTGCAGCACCTGCAGCACCGCGAAGACCACGAGGTCGACGCCGATGGTCGCGAACCAGGTCTGGCCCAGCCTGCGGATCTGCTGCATCGGCGGATAGCGCGCGGTCAGCAGGGTGATCACCAGATAGGCGGCACACAGCGCGATCGTCACCGGCTGTGCCGACTGTCCGAGCATCAGCGCGAGGCCCTGCAACAGCAGCAGCACCGCGGCCACGAAGCAGCGCGCGGCGACGAAGCCGCGCCACAGGCGCTTCAGCGCCGTGCTTTGGCCGCTGAATTGTTCGAGCGAACTCCAGTCGGTCGCGGGTTCGCCGCGGGCACGCAGGAACGCGGTCATGCCGGGCGCTCCAGGGCCTGTTTCATTTCTGGTCGGCTTGGCGGTGCGCCGTGCTGCAGTACACGGCGCCGTCGGGGCCGGCGATCGCGTCGGCGGCGGGCAGGTGGAGCCCGCAGTGCGCGCAGCGCACCATTGCTTGCGGCGCGCCGACGGCCGGGGGCTTCTGCGGCGGCGGGCGCGACCGCATCTCCTCGCGCCGATTCTTGCGCCAGAGCCAGATCGCGATGAAGACGACCGCGAAGACGAGCAGGTATTTCATGAGATGGGGCGCGACAGCACGACTTCGAGCACGAAGCGCGAACCCACGTAGGCCAGCAGCAGCAGCGCCGAGCCTGCGTAGAGCACGCGCCGTGCGGTGCGGCCGCGCCAGCCGAAACGGACGCGGCCAGTCAGGAGGATCGCAAAGGTGAGCCAGGCCAGCACCGAGAAGACGGTCTTGTGGTCCCACTTCCAGCCGCGCACCGAACTGCCGTAGAGCGTCTCGCTGAACAGCAAGCCGGCCAGCAGCGTGGCCGACAGCAGCACGAAGCCCGCGGTCACGAAGCGAAAGGTGAGGCGTTCCATGGTCAGCAGCGGCACGCCGCCCTGCGGCTCGGCGGCGAGCCGGATCTGCTTCTCGGCCCGGGTCATGAGCCAGGCATGGACCACCGCGGCGCCGAACAGGCCGTACGAGGCGATCCCGAGCGCCAGGTGCAGCGGCAGCCAGGGCGAGGCCGAGACATGCAGCGGCGTGCCGGGGAACAGCACCGCCAGCATGACCGCGACGGCGCCCAGCACCGCCAGCGTGCGGCGCACCTTGAGCTGCGGATACAGGCTGCTTTCGATGGCGTAGACGGTCAGCACCAGCCACGCCGTGACCGAGATCGCCGGCGCGAAGCCGAAACGTGGCGTGCCGCCGACCAGCCCGACGGCCAGCGCCAGCGCGTGCAACAGCCAAGCCAGCCCGAGCAGCCAGGGGATCGTGGAGCGGCTGAGGCTGGAGGCGGCGGCAGCGGTGACGCCATAGGCGGCAGCGGTGGCGATGCCCAGTGCCACGCCGAGCGGGGAGGGGATCGCTAAAATCATTGGCCGGAGTTTAGCTTCTCGCCTTCTGCGGAATGCCGTCGCTCCCGTTCTCATACCGGTCCCGTCCAGCGGGAAGCACCATGGCCAGCGCCCTCACCGAAAAATTCTCCCGCCTCGTCAAACAGGTCAGCGGCCAGGCCCGCATCACCGAAAGCAACGTGCAGGACATGCTGCGCGAGGTGCGCATGGCCCTGCTCGAGGCCGACGTCGCCCTGCCCGTGGTGCGCGACTTCGTCGCCCGCGTGAAGGAAAAGGCGCTCGGCCAGGAGGTGCTGGGCTCGCTGAAGCCGGGCCAGGCGCTGGTCGGGATCGTCAACCGCGAGCTGGCCGCCACCATGGGCGAGGGCGTGGCCGACATCAACCTGGCGGCCCAGCCGCCGGCCGTGATCCTGATGGCCGGCCTGCAGGGGGCAGGCAAGACCACCACCACCGCCAAGCTGGCCAAGCACCTGATCGAGAAGCGCAAGAAGAAGGTGCTGACCGTGTCGGGCGACGTCTACCGGCCGGCCGCCATCGAGCAGCTCAAGACCGTCACGAAGCAGGCCGGCGCCGAGTGGTTCCCGAGTACGCCCGACCAGAAGCCACTGGACATCGCGCGCGCCGCGCTCGACCATGCCAAGCGCCACTTCTTCGACGTGCTGCTGGTCGACACCGCCGGCCGCCTCGCGATCGACGAGGTGCTGATGCAGGAGATCCAGCAGCTGCATGCGGCGCTCGATCCGGTCGAGACCCTGTTCGTGGTCGATGCCATGCAGGGGCAGGATGCGATCAACACCGCCAAGGCTTTCAAGGAGGCATTGCCGCTGACCGGCATCATCCTGACCAAGACCGACGGCGACTCGCGCGGCGGCGCCGCGCTGTCGGTGCGCCAGGTTACGGGCGTGCCGATCAAGTTCGCCGGCGTCAGCGAGAAGATCGATGGGCTGGAGGTGTTCGACGCCGAGCGCCATGCGGGCCGGATCCTCGGCATGGGCGACATCGTGGCGCTGGTCGAGCAGGTCACGGCCGGCGTCGACGTCGCGGCGGCGCAGAAGCTGGCGGCCAAGGTCAAGAGCGGCGCCGGCTTCGACCTTAACGACTTCCTGGGCCAGCTGCAGCAGATGAAGCAGATGGGCGGGCTGTCGAGCATCCTCGACAAGCTGCCGGCGCAGATGGCCGCCAAGGCGACCGAGGCCGACATGACGCGGGCCGAGCGCGACATCCGGCGCAAGGAGGGGATCATCAACAGCATGACGCCGCTGGAGCGCCGCAAGCCCGAACTGCTCAAGGCGACGCGCAAGCGCCGCATCGCGGCCGGCGCCGGCGTCCAGGTCCAGGAAGTGAACCGGCTGCTCAACGAGTTCGAGCAGATGCAGGGGATGATGAAGAAGATGAAGGGCGGCGGCCTCATGAAGATGATGAAGCGCATGGGCGGCATGAAGGGCATGCCACCGATGGGCGGGGGCGGCGGGATGCCGCGCTTCTGAGCATTGCTCGCCAATGAAAAAGCCCCGCAATGCGGGGCCTTTTTTGTGAGCTGTGGGCCGATGCTCAGGCCGCCGCAGGCCGCGACAGCCGCAGCGCATGCATCCAGGCCCTGCGCAGCACCGCCGGCGAGCGCGATTCCTCGGGGATCAGCAGGAAGCCGCGGTCGCGCAGCGCGATTCCGAAGCCGATCTGGCTGGTCAGCACCGTCAGCGGGATCGCCAGCAGCAGCGGCAGGCCCACGGGCATCAGCCAGGTCAGCGCGCTGGCGTCGATCATCGCGATGCCGACGGCCAGCGCGGCGATCACGAAGGACATCGGCGCCAGCTGCGAGACCGCGATGCGCCACGAGACGGCGGCGGCTTCGCGCGGAGGCGACTTCCAGTCAAGCTTGAGGCCGGTCAGTGCCACCACCACGAACAGCGAGTGGGCCAGCATCCGCACCGGCGCCTGGACGATCGCCATCGCGCTTTCGAGCGCGGCGCTCTTGAGCAGGCCGCCGATGCCGCCGAACTGGCGCTGCTCGCCGCGGATCACGACCGCAATCAAGCCGAGGACGCGCGGCAGGAACAACAGGCACAGGGTCCACAGCCACAGGCCGGCGAGCTCCATCGGCATCGCGAGCCAGTGCTCGACGACGCTCGAACCGGTCAGCCACAGGGCCGTGCCGAGGGTCAGGAAGGCCAGCCACAGCGGCGCCGAGGCATAGGCCATGGTGCCGGTGACGAACATCGCGCGGTGCACCGGGTGCAGGCCGGGCTCGGCCATCAGGCGGGCGTTCTGGAGGTTGCCCTGGCACCAGCGGCGGTCGCGCTGCAGCTCGGACAGCAGGTCCGGCGGCTGCTGCTCGTAGCTGCCGACCAGGTCGGCGACCAGCCAGACGTGGTAGCCGGCGCGGCGCATCAGCGCGGCTTCGACGAAGTCGTGCGACATGATGCCGCCCGACATGCCGCCGCTGCCCTTGATCGGGGCCAGCGCGCAGTGGTCCATGAAGGGCTGGACGCGGATGATCGCGTTGTGGCCCCAGTAGTGCGATTCGCCGAGCTGCCAGAACTGCATGCCGAGCGTGAACAGGCGGCCGGTCATGCGCGAGGCGAACTGCTGGGCGCGGGCGTGCAGCGTGACATGGCCGATGGCCTGGGTCGCGGTCTGGATGATGCCGGCGGTCGGGTTGGCTTCCATCAGCTTGACCATCGAGGTCAGGCAGTCGCCGCTCATGACGCTGTCGGCGTCGAGCACGACCATGTAGCGGTAGTCCTTGCCCCAGCGGCGGCAGAAGTCGGCCACGTTGCCGGCCTTGCGGTGCGTGCGGCGGGTGCGCAGGCGGTAGTAGACCTCGACCTGGGGCTGGTTCGGGCTGTTGGCCAGCGCGGCGCGCAGGTCTTCCCAGGCGGCGCGCTCGGCGGCGGCGATCTCGGGCGTGTAGCTGTCGGACAGCACGAAGACGTCGAACTGTTGCGCGTGCCCGGTGGAGGCGACCGACTCGCAGGTCGCGCGCAGGCCGGCGAACACGGTCGACACGTCCTCGTTGCAGATCGGCATGATGATCGCGGTGCGGGCTTCCGGGTTCATCGGATGGTTGGCCACCTGCTTGGCGGACAGCGCATGCTTGTCACCGCGCACCGAGACGTAGAAGCCCATCAGTGCGGTCACGAAACCGGTCACGACCCAGCCCGAAAGCACGGCGTAGAGCGCGATCTGGCTGTATTCGAGCCACAGGTTGTCGTAGTCGGGCTGGACGCGGGCGAACAGGGTGCCGGCGGCCACGGTGCTCAGCACGGTCAGAGCCAGGAACGCCAGGCGGCGCTGCGCGGCCGCACGCTGCCAGSGCTGCCGCGGACCGGCGGTCTTACCGGCCGGCTTGGCCGCGGCGCCGGCGCCCAGCTTCACGAGCAGGGCGGTGCCGATGCTGTTCCAGAAGCCGCGCCAGGGGCGGGGCGTCATCGAACCGCGGTTGATCGGGGGCGCTGTCACCGAGTTCGGGTGACGTTCCTCGCGCAGCGGGCTGCGATGCGAGAAATCGCTTTCGGCCAGCAGCTTCGGTTGGGCGTAGTGGGTGGGCTTCATCCGCTTCAGCCTCGTTGCTTGTCGAAAGAGGTGTCGCCAATTGCCGGAAAGCGCTTGAACACGCTCTCGGGCGCCATGTGACCGGCGCCCGCCTGGGCTGCCAGCATTTGACCCGCGGCACGGGGCCGCGAGAGGGAAAACTGCTTTTGACGCAGGCCGTCGCGCTGCGGACGCAGTGCGAAAGAGGGGCTGGTGAGTGCTGTCATGCCAGTACAGTGGCAAACCCTGTGCCAGGGGCGAAAAACCCTTTGAAATCAACTGCTTGCGTTGAATTTCAGGCTTTCGTGGGGGTTCGGCCGCCCGAAACGGCCGCCAGACCCCCGAATTTGTCGCCTGGGCCCGACAGCCAGGAAGCCTGACTGACAAAACCCAATAAAATCAACGACTTGGCGTGTCGCTGGTCAGCGACCGTTTTCGCCGCCCGGCGACGGAGCGTCGGCCTTGAAGTGTCCGGGCGTGAGTTCGTGCTTCTGCAGCAGCCGATAGAACTCGGTCCGATTGCGGTCGGCGAGGCGCGCTGCATCGGCCACATTGCCGTCGGTCAGCTTGAGCAGACCGACCAGGTAGTCGCGTTCGAAGCGCTGCTTGGCCTCGGCGTAGGTCTGGACCTCGACACTCGGCACCCGCAGCGCGCGCTGTACCAGCGCCAGCGGGATCAGCGGCGAACTCGACAGTGCGCAGACCTGCTCGACCACGTTGTACAGCTGGCGCACGTTGCCGGGCCAGGAGGCGGTGGTCAGGGCCTTCAGCGCCTCAGGCGCGAAGCCCGACAGCCGCTTGCCGTACTTGGTCGACAGCCGCTGCAGGAAGTGGTTGGCCAGCAGCGGGATGTCCTCGCGCCGCGCCGACAGCGGCGGCAGGCTGAGTGTCACGACATTGAGGCGGTAGTACAGGTCTTCGCGGAACTGCCCGGCCTCCATCGCGGCATCGAGGTCGCGGTGGGTGGCCGAGATGATCCGGACATCGACCGCGATCGACTGGCTGCCGCCGAGCGGGCGCACCGCGCGCTCCTGCAGCACCCGCAGCAGCTTGACCTGCAGTGCCGGCGGCATGTCCCCGATCTCGTCGAGCAGCAGGGTGCCGCCGTCGGCCTGCTGGAACAGGCCCTTGTGGTTGGCGACCGCGTCGGTGAAGGCGCCCTTCATGTGGCCGAACAGCTCGGATTCGAGCAGCGCCTCGGGAATGGCGCCGCAGTTGACCGCCACGAAAGGTTTGTCGGCGCGCGCGCTGGCGCGGTGGATGGCGCGCGCCAGCACCTCCTTGCCGGCGCCGCTGTCGCCGCGCAGCAGCACGCTGGCGTCGGACTTGGCGACCATCCGGGCCTCGGCCAGCAACTCGGCCATGCGGTTGCTGCGGCTCACGATCTCGGCCCGCCAGCTCTCGTCGCTGCCCTTGCCGGGTGCGGCGGCCGGCGCGCCCAGGGCCAGCGCCTGGCCGATCTTCTCGAGCAGTTCGCGGGCGTCGTAGGGCTTGGTGAGGTAGGTGAAGACACCGCGCGCCGTGGCTTCGACGGCGTCGGGAATGGTGCCGTGCGCGGTCAGCAGGATCACCGGCAAGGTCGGGTGGCGCTTGCGGATCTCGTCGAACAGCGCCAGGCCGTCGCGGCCCGGCAGCCGCACGTCGGACAGCACCAGCTGCGGGTGCTCGATCTCGAGCTGGGTCAATGCCGATTCGGCTGAGGTCACGGCCGTGACCTGGTAGCCCGCCGATGTCAGCCGCATCGACAGCAGGCGCAGCATGTCGGCGTCGTCGTCGACCACCAGCAGGCGGGCGCCGCTCATGGTGCCGCCTTCGGCGCCGCGGGCGCCGGGTTGGGCCGCGCGAAGCTGCGCTCGATGGCGCGCAGGGCCTCGATGCGGTCGTTCAGCTGGTCGATGCGGCGCTGGCTGTCGCGCAGCAGCTGTGCCTGCTTGTCGCGGTCGTCCTCGACCTTGCGCTGCTCGGCGTAGCGGGCCGACAGCGCGCGGGCCAGCGGCTGCAGCGGCAGGGCATCGGCGGAAGGGTTGGAGATCACGCGCTGCAGTAGGGCGATGGCGCGCGCGAGGTCGCCGGGCGCCCGGGTCTGGGCCAGCACGATCGCCATCTGCACCTGCACCGAGGGGGTCTCGACCAGGTCGCCGAGACGGTTGAGTTCGGCCGCCAGCTCGGGCGCGCCGAGCGGGCGCACCTTGTCGGCGTAGGCCAGCATGGCGCCCACCGGGCCCTGGGTCCATTGGCTGAAGATGCTGGCGGGCTGGGTCGCGGGCGCCAGCGGTTCGGCCTCGACCGGGGTGATCGCCGGTGGCGCGGGCGGCGAGGCGACGGCGACAGCAACCGGCGTGGGTGTCGGTTTGCGGGGCGCGGCGCAGCCGGCCAGCAGCAGCACGGCGCAGCTCATGGCGATGGCGGATCTGCGAAAGATCGAAAGAGGCATGGACCTAGGAAATGGCGCGTGGGCGATGGAAGTCAGGCGGAGCGTGGCAGCGCGATGCGGAATCGCGCTCCCGGTCCCTCCGGCAGCAGCGTGATGCGGCCACCATGGGCTGCAATGTACTCCTGCACGATCGACAAGCCGATGCCGGTCCCCTTGACCGAGTGCTGGGGCTGTCGCTCGCCGCGGTAGAAAGGCTCGAAGACCCGGTCGCGATCGCCCTCGGCGACGCCCGGGCCGGCGTCGGCGATGTCGATCTGCGCGGTGTCGGCGGTGCTCGACACCGTGATCGTGATGGTGCCGCCTCGGGCCGAGAAGCGGATCGCGTTCGACAGCAGGTTGGCGATCGCGGTGCCGAGCTTGACCGGGTCGACCACCACCGAGATCGGCTCGCCCTCGGCCCGCACCGTGAGCCCGTTGGCCTGCCATTGCAGCCGCTGGGCCTCGATCTGCTCCTCGATCAGCGGCAGCAGCGGCGTGCGCTCGCGGCGCAGTTCGCGGGCCTCGAAGGCGGCCGCGTTGAAGCGCAGCAGGGCCTCGATCTGACCCTGCAGCGCGACCGTGTTCTGCTGCAGGATCTGCGTCACCTCGAGCTGGGCCGGGTTGAGCGCGCCGGTCACGCCGTCTTCCAGCAGCGAGACGCCTTCGCGCAGTGCGGCCAGCGGGGTCTTGAGTTCATGCGAGACGTGTCGCAGGAAACGTGCCTTGTCGGCGTCGAGCTCGGTCAGCCTCAGCCGCAGCCACTCGAGCTGCTGCGACACCCGCCGGACGTCGGCCGGTCCGCGGATGTCGATCG
Organism: Variovorax sp. P4_D9; assembly: GCF_056401695.1. Classification (NCBI taxonomy): domain Bacteria; kingdom Pseudomonadati; phylum Pseudomonadota; class Betaproteobacteria; order Burkholderiales; family Comamonadaceae; genus Variovorax; species Variovorax sp. P4_D9. The sequence goes on along the minus strand of NZ_JBFUIU010000132.1, from coordinate 6,988 downwards.
GGACGTCGAGCCGGTTCTCCCCGAGCCCGACGATCGCGCGCTCGAGCCGCTTGAACGGCCGCGCCAACCAGACGCCGAAGGCCAGCGCCAGCGAAACCGCCAGCGCGCTGGCGGCGATGACCAGCCGCATCAGCCGCTTGCGCGCGGTCTCGATGCGCTGCGCCAGCTCGTTGTTCTGGGTCTCGATCAGGAACTGCGCCTGCTGCGCGATCTGGGTGTTGAGGGCGTCGAGTTCCCGGAACTGCACCGCCATCGAGCTCTCGCGTGCCAGCGAGGTCTCGGGTGCGCCGCTCATCAGGTCCTGGATGACGTCCAGCTRCTCGCGCCATTTGTCGGGGCCGTCAGGACCGAGGCCGTTGGTGCCGAGCCGGCTCAGCACTTGGCGGGCGTCGCGCGCGGCGTCCTCGAAGCGGCGCCGCAGCACAGCGTCGTTGAGCACGAGCGACTGGCGCCCGGCGCGCTCCATGGCGGCGCTGCGCTCGGCCAGCGACTGCGCGGCACCGGACAGCGTGAGCGCCCGCGCCGCCGCGTCGCGGCTCTGGGTCATCAGGATGTCGTACTGGAACACGGCGCGCAGGGCCACGCCCACCAGCAGCGCGGTGATCAACAGGAACGCGAACAGCAGCAGTTGCTGGAACGAGCCGCGGGCCGAAGTCAGCTTCGCCATCAGGCGACCGGCAGCGCGGCCGCGTGGCCGGTCGCTGTGGATTCGGCGGTCACGACCTCGCCGCGCAGCGTGTAGGCCAGCGAGCGCGTGATGCGTAGGTCGACCATCTGGCCGACCAGCCGCGCATCGCCCTCGAAATTGACGACCCGATTGCACTCGGTGCGGCCCATCAGCTCGCGCGCATCCTTGCGCGAGGCGCCCTCGACCAGCACCCGCTGCAGCGTGCCGACGCGGCTCTCGCCGAAGCGCTTGACGTTGCGGTCGATCACGGCCTGGAGCTGCTGCAGCCGCGCCAGCTTGACCGCATGCGGCGTGTCATCGGGCAGCGCCGCTGCCGGCGTGCCCGGCCGCGGGCTGAAGATGAAGCTGAAGCTTGCGTCGAACTCGAGCTGCTCGATCAACTTCATCATCTTGCCGAAGTCCTCGTTGGTCTCGCCCGGGAAACCGACGATGAAGTCGCTGCTGAGCGCGAGCTGGGGCCGGATCGCGCGCAGCTTCCGGACCGTGCTCTTGTATTCCATCGCGGTGTAGCCGCGCTTCATGGCCATCAGGATGCGGTCGCTGCCGTGCTGCACCGGCAGGTGCAGGTGGCTCACGAGCTGCGGCACGCGGGCATAGACGTCGATCAGCCGCTGGGTGAACTCGTTCGGGTGGCTGGTGGTGTAGCGGATGCGCTCGATGCCCGGGATCTCGGCCACGTATTCGATCAGCGTGGCGAAATCGGCGATCTCGGCCGTGTCGCCCATGCGGCCGCGGTAGGCATTGACGTTCTGGCCCAGTAAGGTGACCTCGCGCACGCCCTGGTCGGCCAGGCCGGCGATCTCCACTAGCACGTCGTCCAGCGGCCGGTTGATCTCCTCTCCGCGGGTGTAGGGCACCACGCAGTAGCTGCAGTACTTCGAGCAGCCTTCCATGATCGAGACGAAGGCGGTGGCGCCCTCGACCCGCGCCGGCGGCAGGTGGTCGAACTTCTGGATTTCCGGGAAGCTGATATCGACCTGCGGCCGGCCCTCGCGCGCGCCCTGGCTCAGCAGCTCGGGCAGGCGGTGCAGGGTCTGCGGCCCGAAGACCACGTCGACGTAGGGCGCGCGGGCGATGATCGCGGCGCCTTCCTGGCTGGCGACGCAGCCGCCGACGCCGATTTTCACGCCCTTGGCTTTCAGGTGCTTGACGCGGCCGAGGTCGGAGAACACTTTTTCCTGCGCCTTCTCGCGCACCGAGCAGGTGTTGAACAGGATCAGGTCGGCCTCGTCGACGTTGCTGGTGGGCTCGTAGCCTTCGGCGGCGCGCAGCACGTCGGCCATCTTGTCCGAGTCGTACTCATTCATCTGGCAGCCGAAGGTCTTGATGAAAACTTTGGGGGTGGTCATGGGGCTCTCCCGGTGGGGCCGGTTTTCTATGTTCTGGCGCTGCGCTCCAATCACGGGTGGATGGGAACGCAGCCGCCGCGAGCGCAGGGCGCTGCGGCGGTCGATGGGCGCAGCGGGCGCAGGCCTACTGGCCGTATTTCGGCAGCTGGTCGAAGGGCGTCTTGCCGTCGTCGCGCGGGCCGCTGTCGGCCACGAAGGGCCAGAAGTTGAAGAAGGGCTTGTCGGCCGAGGCGCGCTTGGCGCGGGCTTCGTCGGGTGTCAGGATCCAGACTTCGTGGACCAGGCCGGCGGCGTCGCGGGTGTAGTTCACCAGCAGGTTCTGGCCGGTGATCGCCGCCGGCATCACCAGCATGCGCTCGGCGCTGCGGATGCGGGCGCCCGGCGACAGGCGCTCGGGCTGGCCGTCGAGCAGGATCTCGGGCGAGTTCACGACCATGAAGCGGCCGCGCAGGGTGCCTTGCGGGAAGTTGCGGCCGCCGTTGGCGGCTTCGTTCTGGGTCGCCGACGGGTCGAGCAACTGGGCCGCCGCGTGGCCTGAAACGAGCACGCCCGCAGCGCCGATCAAGGCGGCCAGGGTGATCGGCAGGAGTCTGGCAAGGAGCAATGGGCAGCGATTCATGGGGTACATCCAGAGGCTGTGAAGCGCGGATTCTAGCGGCCGGGCGGTGCTGGAGAAGCCCCACTCCGTGCCATTCTGCCCGGACGCTTTACATTTCTTTACGGCGAATCCGGGCTCTTTCTGCCGCTCGCTGCTCCAATAGTTGCCGCCTCAATTCGATCCCACCTGGAAGCCCATGAAGAAGAATCTCGCTCTCGCCCTCTCGGGTGCGCTGGTCGTCGCGGTTGCGGCCGGCACCTGGTGGTGGTCGGGCGCCAAGACCCGCAGCGCCGCGGCCACCCAGGCCGCCGCCCCCGGCGCCGGGGCCCCGGCCCTGGTCACGCTGGCGGCCGCCCAGCTGCAGAAGGTCCCGGTGACGGTGCAGGTCAACGGCAGCGTGGTCTCGCTCAACAGCGTCGACCTGCGGCCGCAGGTGACGAACACGGTGCGCGAGGTGCACGTCAAGGAAGGCCAGTTCGTCAAGGCCGGCCAGTTGTTGTTCACTCTCGACGACCGTCCCGACCAGGCCAACCTTGCCAAGGCGCGGGCCCAGCAGCAGCGCGACGAGGCCATGCTGGCCGACCTGGAGCGCCAGTACAAGCGCAGCCAGGACCTGGTGGCGCAGAACTTCATCGCCAAGAGTGCCGCCGACGCGACGCTGTCGCAGCTGGAGGCACAGCGCGCCGCGGTGGCGGCCGACCGGGCGGCCGTGCAGTTGGCCCAGGTGGCGCTGGGCTACGCCACGCTCAAGGCGCCGATCGCCGGCCGCATAGGCGCGGTCAATATCTACCCGGGCACGCTGGTGCAGCCCACCCTGTCGCTGGTCACGATCACGCAGCTCGACCCGATCGCAGTGAGCTTCCCGGTGCCAGAAGGCAAGTTGCAGGACCTGCTGCAGGCGGCGCGCGAGCACACGCCGGTCGAGGCGCTGGCGGCCGGACGCAAGGCGCCGCTGCAGGGCACGCTGAGCTTCGTCGACAACACGGTCGACCCGCTGATTGGCACCGTGCGCGCCAAGGCGGTGTTCGACAACGCCGACCAGGCGCTGTGGCCCGGCCAGTTCGTCGAGACCAGGATCACGGTGCGCACCATCGACAACGCGACCGTGCTGCCGGCCTCTGCGCTGATGATGCTGGCCGAAGGCAGTTCGGTGTTCGTGGTCGATGCCGAACACAAGGCGACCCGGCGCAAGGTGCAGACGGTTTACAACTTCGGCACCCAGGTGGTCGTGAAGGGCGTCGAGCCGGGCGAGCAGGTGGTGATCGAGGGCAAGCAGAACGTGCGGCCCGGCGGCAAGGTTCGCATCGACGCGCCGCCGCCCCCGCCCCAGCAGCAGCAACCGCAGCAGCCCGGCAACGCGGCGCCCGGGCCTTCGCCCGGCAGCGCGGCCTCGGTCGCGCCGTCCAGCGCCAGCGTCGTCGCGGACCGGGAGCGCACATGAATATCTCCGAGCTTTGCATTCGTCGTCCCGCGATGACGGTGCTGCTCTCCGCCGCGGTGGTGGTGGTCGGCATCTTTGCCTATTTCCAGATCCCGGTCGCGGCGCTGCCGAGCTACAACACGCCGGTCATCGCCGTGTCCGCGCAGTTGCCGGGAGCCAGTCCGGAGACCATGGCATCGTCGGTGGCGCTGCCGCTCGAAAAGCAGTTTTCCACCATCCCCGGCCTGCAGACCATCAGTTCGGTCAACACCCAGGGCGTGACCTCGGTCACGCTCGAATTCGTGAGTTCGCGCGACATCGACGCGGCGGCGGTCGACGTCCAGGCCGCCCTGCTGCGCGCACAGCGGCTGCTGCCCGTCGAACTCACGCAACWGCCTTCCTACCGCAAGGTCAACCCGGCCGATGCACCGGTACTGTTCATCGCGATGACCTCGGACTCGATGACGCCGTCCGATCTCAACGACTATGCCGAGAACCTGGTCTCGCCCACCTTGTCGACCATCGACGGCGTGGCGCAGGTGGCGGTCTACGGCCAGAAGCGCTTCGCGGTGCGGGTCAAGGCCGATGCCGACCTGCTGAACGCGCGCAACATCACGCTCGACGAACTCGCCAACGCCGTGCGGCTGGCCAATGCCAACACGCCGGTGGGCGTGCTCGACGGTCCGCGCCAGACCCTCACCATCCAGGCCAACGAGCAGATGCTGAAGGCGGCCGACTTCGCCAAGGTGATCGTCGGCCAGCGCAACGGCTCGCCGGTGCGGCTGGACGAGGTGGCGACCATCGAGGACAGCTTCGAGTCCGTCAAGACGGCCAGCGCCTACAACGGCAAGAGCTCCATCTCGCTGGCCGTGCAGCGCCAGCCCGATGCCAACACGGTGCAGGTGGTCGACGCGGTGCGCGCGCTGATGCCGCGCTTCAGGGAAGAACTTCCCCAGTCGGTCGATATCCGCATACTCAACGACCGCTCGCTCTCGATCCGCGAAGCGGTGCACGACGTGCAACTCACGCTGCTGGGCACCATCCTGCTGGTGGTGCTGGTGATCTTCCTGTTTCTCCACCGGCTGGTGGCCACGCTGATTCCGGCGCTGACGATCCCGATCTCGTTGATCGGCGCGGTCGCGCTGCTCTACGCCTTCGGCTACAGCCTCGACAACGTCTCGCTGCTCGGCATCACGCTCGCGGTGGGGCTGGTGGTGGACGATGCGATCGTGGTGCTCGAAAACATCATGCGCTACGTCGAGAAGGGCATGGAGCCCTTCGCCGCCGCGCTGCGCGGTGCGCGCGAAGTGGGCTTCACCATCATCTCGATCTCGATCTCGCTGGTGGCGGTGTTCATCCCGATCTTCTTCATGCCGGGCGTGATCGGCCTGCTGTTCCATGAATTCGCGGTGGTCGTGGGGCTCGCGGTGATGGTGTCGGCGGTGGTGTCGCTCACGCTGGTGCCGATGCTCGCGAGCCGGCTGCTCAAGCACACGCCGCGCGCAGGCGGCGCGATCAACCACGAAGAAGAGCATCCAGAACCGGGCACCGCCATCGGCCGCGCCTTCGAGCGCGGCTACCGCTGGGTGCACGCCAACTACTTGCGCTCACTCGACTGGACGCTGCGTCACCGCAGAGTCATGCTGATCGTCGCGACCTCGACCTTTGCGCTCACGGCGTGGCTGTTCATCACTATTCCGAAGGGCTTCTTCCCGGAAGAAGACATCGGGCAGATCCAGGTCACGACCGAGGCGGCCGAGGACATTTCCTTTCCCGCGATGAAGGCCCTGCAGGAGCGCGTTGCCAATGCGCTGATGGCCGACCCGAGCGTGGACTACGTCAATTCGTTCATTGGCGCCGGCGGCCCGACCGCCACCCAGAACGCCGGGCGGCTGTTCGTGGTGCTCAAGCCGCGCAAGGAGCGGCTGCCGATGTCGCAGGTGCTCGAGTCGCTGCGCAAGCGCTTCCGCGAAATCCCGGGCGTTGCGGTCTACATGCAGCCGATCCAGAACCTGCGTCTGGGCGGCCGACAAAGTAAGGCCCGTTTCCAGTACACGCTGCAAAGCGTGAATGCCGGCGCCATGAACGTGTGGGCCGACAAGCTGATGGAGCGCATGCGCGCCGACCCGGATTTCCGCGACGTCACGAGCGATTCGCAGAACCGCGGTCTCCAGGCCACGCTCGACATCGACCGCGACAAGGCGGGCGTGCTCGGCGTCGCGGTCGGCGACCTTCGCACCGCGCTCTACAACGCCTACGGCGACCGGCAAATCGGCAGCATCTACGGTGCCAGCAACACCTACCAGGTGATCCTCTCGGCGGCCGACAGCGACCGGCAGTTCGAGGAAGACATGTCGCGCCTGTCGGTGCGCAACAAGGCCGGGCAGCTCGTGCCCTTGTCGGCCTTCTCGACGGTGAAGCGCACGGTCGGGCCGACCTCTATCAACCATCAGGGCCAGCTTCAGGCCGTCACGGTATCCTTCAACCTGGCGCCCGATGTGCCGCTGGGCAACGCCACGGCGAAGATCGACCAGTTCAAGGCCGAGCTCAAGATGCCGCCGTCTATCATCACCAGCTACGGCGGCGACGCGGCCGTGTTCCAGAGCTCCCAGTCGAGCCAGGCGGTGCTGCTGGTGCTGGCCGTGCTGGTGATCTACGTGCTGCTCGGTGTCCTGTACGAGAGCTATATCCACCCGCTCACGATCCTGGCCGGACTGCCTTCGGCGGCGGTAGGCGCGCTGCTGTCGCTCAAGCTCTTCGGCTTCGACCTCACGCTGATTGCCACCATCGGCATCCTGCTGCTGATCGGCATCGTCAAGAAGAACGCGATCATGATGATCGACTTCGCGCTCGAGGCGCAGCGCAGCGAGGGCATGAAGCCGCAGGATGCAATCCGCGAGGCCTGCCGACTGCGCTTCCGTCCGATCCTGATG
>NZ_JBFUIU010000131.1:0-15650 GCF_056401695.1 Variovorax sp. P4_D9 | reverse complement strand
GGGCGAGCCTACAGCGGCAGGGTGTCGAATGCCGCGTAGGCTGTTGCCAGCCAGGTCTTCACGCGCTGGCGTTCCAGCAAGCCCAGCGCGTGCGGGCCTTCACGGTCGTTGACCGCCTTCCAGAAGCTCGTGTTGCGCGCATCGATCTTGCGCATGCTGGCGTCGTGCAGCCGGGGCAGGGCGATGACGCGGGCGCAGTGCGCGGTCGCCTTGCTCAGCGACTGGGATCCGAGCAGCAGGCCGAAGTCGTTGCCACGGCCGTAGTTCTGCACCACGATGTAGCTCGGCTGCTCGCCGAAAGTGTCGATCAAGATGCCCAGCAGGTCGCTCGAGTCCTTGCCGTCGTCGAGCACATGCCAGAAATTGACCGTCACGCCGAGTTCGGCGAAGACGTCGAACAGGTCGGATTCCTTGATCCAGCGCGACAGCGGCGCCAGCGTCTGGGCCGCCAGGTCGACGATCACGCTCTGCTGCGGATTGGTTTCGAAGCCGTTGACAACGGTGTCGAGGCCCTCGAAGCTGTCCACCACCACTGGCGACGCAAAGCCCTCGTAGAAACGCGTGAAAGAACTGTGCGAACGGTCTGTATCGAAGCCCACGAAGGGCCGGCTGTGGTCGATGAAGTACTGCGCCAGGACCCGCGCCGTGACCGATTTGCCGACCCCGCCTTTTTCGCCGCCGATGAAATTGATGGAGCTCATGAGGTTTCTGCCAGAGTGGGGTGATAACTGCGTTTGATTCTAGGTGCGAGCCCCGGCTGTGCCTCGTGTGGCAACGGTCGCGGCGCTGCACTAGGAATGTGCAATAAATTGTGCATATTGAAATATGCTCGTCAAAATAGGCAATTAACGGGTTGATCGGGCATGTTGCTCATTATGATTGGCATATGGTTGATTTGCCCAGTTTATTGTCCATGACGACCCTTGCCGCCATCGGCAGCTTCTTGCGCAACGCCCGCAAGGATCGCGCCATGACCGCTTCCGAACTCGCCGCCCAGGCGGGCATCTCCCGAAACACGCTGGGCGCGCTCGAAGCGGGCCGCGGCAACGTGGAGTTGAACACGCTGCTGGCCTTGCTCAAGTGCCTTCAGCTCGAGCTGCAGTTCGTTCCGAAGGCGGTGGCCGACCTGACGCGGTTCGGAGCCGACACCAAGCCGACCGGCCTGCAGGAGGAGTTGAGCGGCCTGATGCCGAGGCCGCCGCGGCGAGGCGCGCCATGAGCGTCGTCCGTTCGTTGCGCATCCGGCTCGGCAGGACGAACGTCGGCTCGCTCTTCGGACTCGACGATGGGCGGGTGTATTTCAGGTTCGACGACGACTACGCTAAGAACCCTGCGCGGCCGGTCCTGTCGCAGCTCTACATGGTCGCGCTGGCCGCTTCGGGGACTGCCGAAAGGGTGGCCCAAGCGATCGCCGAGGCCGAGGCCGCCACGGTGGCCCAACTGCTCGACCCGGCGCTGGACGTCAATCGCGGCGACGGCCGGTTCGGCTTGCCGCCCTTCTTCCAGAACCTGTTGCCCGAGGGTCCGCTGCGCAAACAGCTGATCGGCGACCTGGGCCTGGAGGTGAACGACGAATTGGGCTTGCTCGCGGCCTGCGGCGGGGATCTCCCGGGCGATATCCGGGCGGATGCCGAGTCGCTCGACGAGCCCGCGCTGGGCCGGCTGATCGGCCAGAGCAGCGACAGCTACGAAATGAGTTCGGGACAGGTTCCGACGCCGCAGCAGACCTCGATCTCGGGCGTCCAGCCCAAGGTCGCGCTGGTGCTCGGCGGCCCGGGGCGCTACGTGATGCGCTCGAAGGACACGGACAGCAGGCATTTCATCGGCAAGCTGCCGACCGGCGAGTACGACAGGCTGCCCGAGGTCGAATACAGCTCGCTGAAGCTGGCCGCGGCCGCCGGCGTGGACACCTGCGAGTTCGCGCTGGAACCCTTGTCTTCGATCGCCGACCGGTTGCCATATGCGCTGCAGAAAGACGACCGGAGGTTCCTGCTGGTGTCCCGCTTCGACCGCGACGTCCCGACCGAATCCCGGCGCCTGCACATGGAGGACTTTGCTCAGGTCACCGGCACGCCATCGGAATACAAGTACGCGGGCACCTACGCGGCGATCGGGCTGCTGCTCAAGCGGCGTTCGGCCAGGGGGGAGGCCGACGTGGCCGAACTTTTACGCCGCATCAAGGTCTCGGAATTGCTCGGCAACTACGACGCGCACCTGAAAAACTTCAGCCTCATCTATCCGGCGGGCCAGGCCAGGCCCGAACTGTCGAAGGCCTACGACATCGTTGCCTACGGCGTGTACTTCGCGGGTTCGGGGCACGGCCTGAAATTCCTTCCGCAGCAGGCGCCGCGCACCTTGCTGACGCCGAAGACCTTGCGTGAACTCGCCAACGTCTGGGACATCCCCGAGAAGCAATTGCGCGAGGTGGTGGCCAACTGCATCGACCAGGCGATGCGCAACTGGCCCGGCCTGCTGGGGACGCTGCCGCTGTCCGCGGCGCATCGCACGCGGCTGGCAGAGCACATCCAGTCAAATGCCAGCGTCGCGGCCTGGCGGCGGCGGAACCCCGGCGCCGACTGGTTCGATTGACTTGGGCCTGTTCACCTACTTCGGCACCATCGAAAAGAACGGCCCCAGGCTGCCGAGAAACCAGTTCTGGCTGAAGTCGAGCGCGGCGCGGCGGTATCTCTCGTCGGCCTGGGCCGCCAGCAAGTCCAGGCGGGCCACCACCTTCGACAGTTCGCGGTCGACCAGCAGGTTGCGGCCGCGCTCGCTGATCTCGGTGGCCAGCAGCAGCGGCTGGCCCTCGGGGCCGGTCTTCGAGCCGATCAGCCAGAGCGAGATCTCGAAGTTGCGCGCCGCCCGGAAGCTGTTCTCGGCGCTGACCGCGTCGAGCATGTTCTGCTCCCAGGTGTCTCCGTTGGCCTGCTTGAGCAACGCCGCCCAGCCGACCACCAGCGCCGCGACACGGTCGCCTTCGAAAGGCTTGGGTGCGGTCTCGAAGGCCAGCCGGATGGCGTCGATGCCGTAGGCGCCCTGCAGTTGGGGCAGCGGCACGTTGTTCGAGATCGCGTTCCAGGTGCGCTTGATCGCCTCGTCGGAACTGCCGCACCATTTGCGCCATTCGCGTGGATTGCGGCGGTAGAGCGAGAGCTGCACCCGACGCACCGACTGCAGGTTGTCGCGCAACGCGAGGTTGGCGATGCGATTGGCGCCGCTCTGGAGCCATTCCTTGTTGGCGTAGGGTTCGGCGCGATCGGTCGAGGCGCAGCCCGCCAGCGCCAGGACCGCCACGCCGCCGCCAATGAGCCACGCGCGGCGGCCGAGGGGCCAGGAAAGAGGGAAAACGCGCATGCACCGCACGTTATCATCCTCGCCTCAGGTGGCGGCTTGGCCTGGGGGATGTCAGCCGCCGGAATCTGCTTACAAATCAACACCTTGGCACCCAACCTTGGCAAAACAACTGGCTTAGGGCCGACCTGACGTGCGTCTCAATTCCATCAAGCTCTCGGGCTTCAAGTCCTTCGCCGAACCCACCAACTTCCTGCTCCCCGGCCAGCTCGTGGGCGTCGTCGGTCCCAATGGCTGCGGCAAGTCGAACATCATGGACGCCGTGCGCTGGGTGCTCGGCGAATCGCGTGCCTCCGAATTGCGCGGCGAGTCGATGCAGGACGTCATCTTCAACGGCACGACGACGCGCAAGCAGGCCAGCCGGTCGAGCGTCGAGCTGGTGTTCGACAACGCCGACCACCGGGCCGGCGGCCAGTGGGCCCAGTTCGCCGAGATCGCGGTCAAGCGGGTGCTGACGCGCGACGGCAATTCGAGCTACTACATCAACAACCAGCCGGTGCGCCGCCGCGACGTGCAGGACGTGTTCCTCGGCACCGGCCTCGGTCCGCGCGCCTACGCGATCATCGGCCAGGGGACGATCAGCCGGATCATCGAATCGAAGCCCGAGGAACTGCGCCTGTTCCTCGAGGAGGCGGCCGGCGTCTCGAAGTACAAGGAACGCCGCCGCGAGACCGAGAACCGGCTCGGCGACACGCGCGAGAACCTGACGCGGGTCGAGGACATCCTGCGCGAGCTCAACAGCAATCTCGAGCGGCTCGAGAAGCAGGCCGAGGTGGCGGCGCGCTACAACCAGCTGACCGGCGATGCGACGCGCAAGCAGCACCAGCTGTGGTTCTTGAAGCGCAGCGAAAGCGAGGCCGACCAGGCCAAGGTCAAGGCCGATGCCGAGCGTGCGATCAACGACCTCGAGTCGCGCACCGCCGACCTGCGCCACATCGAGGCCGAGCTCGAGACCATCCGACAGGCCCACTACGCGGCCGGCGACCATGTCAATCAGGCCCAGGGCAAGCTGTACGAGGCCAGTGCCGAAGTCGGCCGGCTGGAGGGCGAGATCCGCTTCGTGGTCGAAGGCCGCCAGCGGGTCGAGCAGCGGCTGGTGCAGCTGCGCGAGCAGATGGCGCAATGGAACGCGCGCCGCGAGGATGCCGAAACCGAGATCGAGACCTTGGCCGGCCAGGGCGTGAACGCCGAGGAGCAGTCCGAGTTGCTGGCCGCCCAGCTCGAGGAGCACGACGCCCGCATGCCCGAACTCGAGGACGCGCAGCAGCGGGCCCAGGGCGAGGCCAATGCGCAGCGCGCCACGGTGGTCCAGGTGCAGCAGCAGATCCAGGTGCTGGCCGCCGATCAGCGCAACATCGAGGAACAGAGTCGCCAGCTCAACCAGCGCGCCGAGCGGCTGCGCACCGACCAGAACGCGCTCGCGGCGCCCGACGAGGCCCGCCTGCGCGACCAGCAGGAACAGCTGGCCATGGCGCAGGAGGCCGCCGCCGAATCTGATGCCCGCCTGCAGGAACTGCAGGAAGCCGTGCCGCAGCTGGACGACGACCGGCGTACGCGGCAGCAGGCCGTGAACGCCGAAGGTGCGCGGCATGCGGAACTCTCGGCCCGGCTGGAGGCGCTCAAGGCGCTGCAGGAAAAGGTCAAGACCGACGGCAAGCTCGCGCCCTGGCTGGCCAAGCACGGACTCGAGAGCCTGCAGGGCCTCTGGAGCCGGATCCACATCGAGCAGGGCTGGGAGAACGCGCTCGAATCCGCGCTGCGCGAGCGCCTGGGCGCGCTCGAAGTCAGCCGGCTCGACATGGTCCGGGCCTTCGGTGGCGATGCGCCGCCCGCCAAGCTCGCCTTCTACTCGCCACCGATGGCGGCCGTGCCGCAAGGTCCGTCGACGCTGCCGCGGCTGTCGGACCTGCTGCGTCTCGGCGATGCCGGCCAGCAGGCACTGCTGGCCGAATGGCTGCACGGCTGCTTCACCGCCGCGACGCTCGAGGAGGCGCTGGCGCAGCGCGACAAGCTGCAGCCGGGCGAGGTCATCTACGTCCAGAGCGGCCACGCGGTCACGGCCCACAGCGTGAGCTTCTATGCCCCCGATTCGGAGCAGGCCGGCTTGCTGGCGCGCCAGCAGGAGATGGAGAACCTGGAAGGCCAGTTGCGCGCTCAGACCCTGATCGCCGATGAGTCGCGCACCGCCCTGGCGCGTGCCGAAGCGGCTTACGGCGATGCCGCGCAGCGGCTGGTGACAGCGCGGCGCGAGGCCGCCGAGACGCAATCGCGCGCGCACGAACTGCAGGTCGAGACGCTGCGCCTGTCACAGCTGGCCGAGCAGACGCGCGCCCGCAGCGAGCAACTGTCCAACGACCTCGGCGAGGTGACGGCCCAGCTCGACGAACTGCAGGAAAGGCGCATCGCCGCCGAGTCGCGCTTCGAAGAGCTCGACATGCAGTTGGCCGACAGCCAGGAGCGCCACGCGCAATTGGACGAGCGGGTCATCGAGGCCGGCCGCGCGCTGGCGGCCAGCCGCGAACAGCACCGCAGCCTGGAGCGCCAGGCGCAGGAGGCGACCTTCGCCCAGCGCACCCTCGAAGCCCGCCGCGCCGAGCTGAGCCGCGCGATCGAGACCGCGACCCAGCAGAGCGTCGCGCTGACCGACGAAGACGAGCGCGCGCGCGCCGAACTCGGACGCCTGTCCGACGCTGCGGCGCAGGCCGGCCTTCAGGATGCGCTGTCGCTCAAGCTCGAGCGCGAGACGGCGCTGGGCGCGGCGCGCAGCCAGTACGACGACCTGACCCTCAAGCTGCGAGCCAGCGACGAGCGCCGGCTGCAGCTCGAGCGCGAGCTCGACCCGCTGCGCCAGCGCATCACCGAATTCCAGCTCAAGGAGCAGGCCGCACGGCTGGGCTTCGAGCAATACCAGCAGCTGCTGGCCGACGCCGAGGCCGATATCGAGGCGGTCGCGCAGTCGATCGAGACCGACAAGGTGCGGCTCACCGGCCTCCAGAGTGAGATCGACCGCCTCAACCGTGAAGTGGCGGCGCTCGGCGCGGTCAACCTCGCGGCGCTCGACGAGCTGGCGGTGGCCAGCGAGCGCAAGACCTTCCTGGATGCCCAGTCGGCCGACCTCAACGAGGCCATCGGCACGCTCGAGGACGCGATCCGCAAGATCGACGCCGAGACGCGCGACCTGCTGGGCGGCACCTTCAAGATCGTCAACGAGCATTTCAGCCGCATGTTTCCGGAGCTGTTCGGCGGCGGCAACGCCAGGCTCATGATGACCGGCGACGAGATCCTCGACTCCGGCGTGCAGGTGATGGCGCAGCCGCCGGGCAAGAAGAACCAGACCATCCACCTGCTCTCGGGCGGCGAGAAGGCGCTGACCGCGATCGCGCTGGTGTTCGCCATCTTCCAGCTGAACCCGGCACCGTTCTGTCTGCTGGACGAAGTGGACGCGCCGCTCGACGACGCCAACACCGAGCGCTATGCCAAACTCGTCACCGCCATGAGCCGCGAAACCCAGTTCCTCTTCATTAGCCACAACAAGATCGCGATGGAGATGGCTGAGCAGCTGATCGGCGTGACCATGCAGGAGCAGGGCGTCTCGCGCATCGTGGCGGTCGACATGGAATCGGCCGTGTCGATGGTCGAGGCAGCCTGAGCGCCGGCGGTCCATGAGCAATCTCACCGTCGCCCTCGCCATCCTCGGTGGACTGGTTCTTGCCACCGTGGTCGGCTACAACGCCTGGATGTCGCGCCGCAACGCGCCGAAGCAACCCGACGCGCCCGTCAACGAAGCGCCCGTGCTCGATGCCGCACCCAAGGGCGAACTCGAACCCGTGCTGCACATCGATCCGCATCAGGTGCCCGGCAACGAACGGCACGAGCCCCTGTTCGACCCCGACCTGCCGGCACCGGCCGCACAGGTCACGCCGTCGCCCGAACGGCGCGGCGGCCTCGACCCGCTGATCGATGTGATCGCCCCCGTGTCGCTCGACGGCCTGGCCTCCGGCGACGCCGCGATCGCCGCCATGCCGGCGACCCGGCGCGCCGGCAGCAAGCCGGTCGCGGTCGAGGGGCTCAACGAGTTCACCGGTGAATGGGAGCCGGCCGTGGCCGGCCAGCGCTACGGCGCCTTCCAGGTCGGCGTCCAGATGGCCAACCGCACCGGTGCGCTCAACGAGATCGAGTACTCCGAGTTCGTAGTCAAGGCCCAGGCCTTCGCTGACGCGGTCAATGGCGCGCCCGAGTTTCCGGAGATGCTCGACGAGGTGGCGCGGGCCCGGGAGCTCGACCAGTTCGCCAGTTCGCACGATGCCCAGCTGAGCTTCGTGCTGCGGGCGCGCCACGCGGCCTGGAGCCCGGGCTACGTGCAGCAGAATGCCGCGCGCTTCGGCTTCGTGCCCGGCCTGATTCCGGGCCGCATGGTGCTGCCGGCGGGCGAGCAGGGGCTGCCGCCGATCCTGGGCCTGGCCTTCGACACCCAGGCGGCGCTGGCCGACGATCCGGCGCAGTCGGCGATTCGCGAGTTGACGCTGAGCCTCGATGTGCCGCAGGTCGATCGTGTTGAGCGGCCCTTCGAGCGGATGCGCGAGGCGGCCGCTGCGCTGGTGCGCGAGATGGACGGAGTCGTCACCGACAGCGACGGCCAGCTGCTGCGCGACGAGACCATGGACGCGATCGGCGTCGACCTCGAACAGCTCTACGACACGCTCGATTCGCGCGATCTGTCGGCCGGCTCGCCGTTGGCGCGCCGATTGTTCAGCTAGCCCGGAGAACCCCATGACGACGCGTGTAGACGCGGTGAAGGAGGCCGCCGCGCTGAGCGAGCAGCTGCACCRCCATGCCCATCTCTACTACGTGCTCGACGCGCCCGAACTGCCGGACGCCGAGTACGACAAGCTGTTCCAGCGGCTGCAGGCCCTGGAGGCCGAATTCCCCGAGCTGCGCACGCCCGATTCGCCGACCCAGCGCGTCGGCGGCAAGCCGCTCGACGGCTTCGCCAAGGTGCGCCACAAGGTGCCGATGCTGTCGATCCGGACCGAGACCGACATCACGCCCGCCGGCGCCAGCGCCTTCGACGCGCGGGTGCGCAAGGAACTCGGACTGGCCGAGGACGGCTCGCAGGTCGAGTACGTCTGCGAACTCAAGTTCGATGGCCTGGCGCTCAATCTTCGCTACGAGAACGGCGTGCTGGTGCAGGCCGCGACCCGTGGCGACGGCGAGATCGGCGAAGAAGTGACGCAGAACATCCGCACGGTCCAGCAGATTCCGCTGCGCCTGCGCGGTGAGGCCTCGGCGATTCCCGCGGTGGTCGAGGTGCGCGGCGAGGTCTACATGCGGCGCGACGACTTCGACGCCCTCAACGAACGCCAGCGCGAGAGGATCGCCGCCGGCCAGAAGAACGAGAAGGTCTTCGTCAATCCGCGCAACGCGGCGGCCGGTGCGGTGCGCCAGCTCGATCCGGCGATCGCGGCGCAGCGGCCCTTGAGCTTCTTCGCCTACGGCCTCGGCGAAGTGACGCCGCCCGAGCAGGGCGGGCCGTCGCACCCGACCCAGTTCGATTGGCTGCAGCAGTTCAGCGCCTGGGGCTTTCCGGTGGCGGCGCAGACCGCGCGGGCCCGCGGCGCGATCGAGCTGATCGCCTTCCACGAGACCATTGGCCGCCAGCGCGACGCCTTGCCCTACGACATCGACGGCGTGGTCTACAAGGTCGACAGCCTCGAGCTGCAGCGGCAGCTCGGCTTCGTCTCGCGCGAGCCGCGCTGGGCGGTGGCGCACAAATACCCGGCGCAGGARCAGCTCACCGAGGTGCTGGCGATCGAGGTCCAGGTCGGACGCACCGGCAAGCTGACGCCGGTGGCCAAGCTGGCGCCGGTGTTCGTCGGCGGCGTGACGGTGACCAACGCCACCCTGCACAACGAGGATGAAACGCGGCGCAAGGACGTGCGAGTGGGCGACACGGTGATCGTGCGGCGCGCCGGCGACGTGATCCCCGAGGTGGTTGGCGTGCTGCCCGAGAGCGCAGCCCGGCCCGAGTCCGAGCGTGGCCCGGTCTTCACGATGCCGCACCAGTGCCCGGTTTGCGGCTCGGATGCGCTGCGCGAGGAGGGCGAAGTCGACTTCCGCTGCACCGGCGGCCTGTTCTGCGCCGCGCAGCGCAAGGAGGCGATCCTGCATTTCGCGGCCCGGCGCGCGCTCGACATCGAGGGCCTGGGCGACAAGCTGGTCGAGCAGCTTGTCGACGCCGACCTGGTCCGCACGCTGCCCGACCTGTACAAGCTCGGCTTCACGACGCTGGCCGGCCTGGAGCGCATGGCCGACAAGTCGGCCAACAACCTCGTCGAGGCGCTCGAGGCGTCGAAAAAGACAACGCTGCCGCGCTTCCTGTTCGGCCTCGGCATCCGCCACGTCGGCGAAAGCACGGCCAAGGACCYGGCGAAGCATTTCGGCAAGCTCGACGCGATCATGGATGCGAGCGAGGAGCAACTGCTCGAAGTCAACGACGTCGGGCCGGTGGTCGCGACCAGCCTGCGGACCTTTTTTCACCAGCCCCACAACCGCGAGGTGGTCGAGCAGCTGCGCGCCTGCGGCGTGCACTGGGAAGAGGGCGAACCCGCCGCCCGGGCACCCAAGCCGTTGGCGGGAAAGACCTTCGTCATTACCGGAACGCTTCCTACGCTCGGACGCGACGAAGCCAAGGACAAGCTGGAGGAAGCCGGCGCCAAGGTGGCCGGTTCGGTGAGCAAGAAGACTGATTTCGTGGTCGCGGGCGCCGAAGCCGGCAGCAAGCTCGACAAGGCACGCGACCTGGGCGTGCCCGTGATCGACGAGGCGCGGATGCTGGAGATCCTCGCGCAAGGTATATCCTGAGCTACCGCGTTTTCCCGGTCAACAGCGGAGTGCGCCGGCCGTTGAAACGCAGCATGAGTTCAGGAGGTCCGGATGAAGCGAATTCGTTCCCTGTCGGCCACCATTGCGGTGGGCGGGGCCGCCTTGCTGGGCGGCTGCGTGGTGCCTGGCCCTTACTACACCGGCGCGGCCTATCCGTACTACGTCGAGCCGGGTCCGGTCGTCGTGTCGCCGTCGCTGTACGTCGGCGCCGGCTACGGCTGGGGCGGCTACTCTGGGCGCCCAGCCTACTACGGCGGCTACCGCTACTACGGCTGGCCCGGCTACTACGGCCACGCGGGCTACTATGGTCGTCCTGGGTATTACGGCCATCCCGGCTACTACGGCCGTCCCGGCTACTACGGCCGCGCCGGTTACTACGGCCGCGGCGGGGTTTACGGTCGCCGATAGGGCGCCCGGCGCGACTTCGGATCCCGGCCGCCACGATAATCCCGCGATGGCCATCCGCGAAATCCTCAAGATGGGCGACCCCCGGCTGCTGCGTATCGCGCAGCCGGTCGCCGCCTTCGACACCGACGAACTGCACCTGTTGGTGCGCGACATGTTCGAGACCATGCACGCGGTCAATGGCGCGGGCCTCGCGGCGCCGCAGATCGGGGTCGACCAGCAGATCGTGATTTTCGGCACCGATACTGTGAATCCGCGCTACCCGGACGCGCCGATCGTGCCGCGCACGGTGCTTTTGAACCCCGTCGTCACGCCGATCGGCGACGAGGAGGAAGAGGGCTGGGAGGGCTGCCTGTCGGTGCCGGGCCTGCGCGGCGTGGTGCCGCGCTTCGCCAGCATCCGCTACACTGGCTTTGACCCGTACGGCGATCCGATCGATCGCAGCGTGAGCGGCTTCCATGCCCGTGTCGTGCAGCACGAGGTCGACCATTTGTTGGGCAAGCTGTATCCGATGCGGGTGCGCGACTTCTCGCGCTTCGGCTTCACCGAGGTCCTGTTTCCAGGCCTCGATGCCGGGGAAGAAGACTGAATCAGTTGTACTTGCCGCTGGTGCCGCCGACGCTGAAGCGGCCGGCACCCAGGAAGGCCACGGCGAGCGCGGCGAACAGGAACATGCCCTGCAGCTCCAGCGCCCAGCCGCCGGTCTTGCCGAGGACCCAGAAGTCCTTCACATGCACGAGCCAGATCGCGACCAGCATGTTGATCACCGTGATCCAGGCGGCAGGGCGCGTGTAGATGCCGGCGATCAGCAGCACCGGCGCCAGGATCTCGCCGACGTAGACCAGGTAGGCGAGCGCGCTCGGGAGACCGTGCGAACTCAGCATGTTGGCGACGAAGCCGACACCGTTGCTGAGCTTGGCAATGCCGTGGAGCAGGATCAGGATGCCCAGCGCCAGTCGCAGAACGAGCTTGCCGGTGTCATCAGAACGGATCATTTGAAATACCTTTCGTTGTTGAAAACAGGCGCGATTGTGGTCGATCAGAAAGTCGATTTCGGGAATGTGCTCCTGACTAGCGGTACTTTGGCAGACTTGCGCGTCGCCCCGTAAACTGCCCGCTGCCGTCATTTCGAAGACAGAAGAAGAGGATCACCGAATGAATTCAAGCATCCGTCTGGCGCTCGTCGCCGCCGCCCTGGCTTTMGCCGCCGCCCCGGCCTTCGCCGGCAAGACGCTCGACGCCGTCAAGCAGCGCGGCACCGTCAAGTGCGGCGTGACCAACGGCGTGGCCGGATTTTCGGCGCCCGACACGCAGGGCAACTGGTCGGGCCTGGACGTCGACACTTGCCGCGCCATCGCCGCCGCCGTGCTCGGCGACGGCAACAAGGTCGAGTTCGTGCCGCTCAATTCGCAGCAGCGCTTCTCGGCGCTGCAGGCCGGCGAGATCGACATCCTGGCGCGCAACACTACCTGGACGATGACCCGCGATGCCTCGCTGGGCTTCAACTTCACGACCATCACCTACTACGATGGCCAGGGCTTCCTGGTGCCGAAGAAGATCAAGGTGACTAGCGCCAAGCAACTCAAGAACGCCACCATCTGCACCCAGGCGGGCACTACCAACGAAAAGAACGTCGCCGACTGGTTCAAGGCCCAGAACATCCCGGTCAAGACGGTCGTGTTCGAGAGCTTCGAGGCCTCTTTCAAGGCCTTCTTCGCCGGCCGCTGCCAGGCCTTCACGACCGACACCTCGGCCCTGGCCGGCCTGCGCAACAAGGAGGCACCGAACCCCGACGACTACGTGATCCTGCCCGAGCTGATCTCCAAGGAGCCGCTGGCGCCGCTGGTACGCCGTGGCGACGACGAGTGGTTCGCGATCGCCAAGTGGGTCCCCAATGCGTTGATCGAGGCCGAGGAATTCGGCATCACGCAGGCCAACATCGACGAGCTCAAGGCCAGCAGCAAGGACCCTGCGCAGCAGCGCCTGGTCGGCAGCGGCGACGATCTCGGCAAGCTGCTGGGCCTCGACAAGGACTGGTCGTACCGCGCGATCAAGGCGGTGGGCAACTATGGCGAGGTGTTCGAGCGCAACGTCGGGCCGAAGTCGGTGCTCAAGCTGCCGCGCGGCTCAAACAACCTCTGGAACAAGGGCGGGCTGATGTACGGATTGCCGGTGCGGTGAGCGCGGAGGTCGCCTTGTGAGCGGCGCACGGCCGCCCGAGCGGCGCCGGGCCGTCTGGCTCGCTTGGGCCCTGYAGGCCCTGCTGATCGCGGCGATTGCCTTCGGCGTCATCTGGCTGGTCTTCCATGCGCTCAGCACGCTGCGCAGCCGCGGCGTCCATTCGGGCTTCGATTTCCTGCTCCAGCCGGCCGGCTTCGATATCTCCGAAGGCTGGCTCGATTTCGAGGCCGGCCAGCCCTTCTGGCGCGCCTTTCTCGCCGGCCTGATCAACACTGTGCGGGCGGCGGTGCCAGCGGCGGCGATCGCAGTCGCGCTCGGCACGCTGATCGGCATCGGCCGGCTGGCGCCGCATGTGCTGGTGCGCGGCCTCTGCGGCGCCTATGTCGAGACGCTGCGCAACGTGCCGCTGCTGGTTCAGCTGCTGATGCTGTACTTCGCGCTGACCCAATTGCTGCCGGATTCGACCGAGCCGCTCGAACTGCTGCCGGATGTCTGGCTCAGCAAGGGCGGGCTCGCGCTACCCTGGCCGGTGCGGGACGAGGGAGTCTTCTGGCCCAGCCGGCTCGAATGGCCGGAGCGCGGCGGCTTCAACGTGAGCGGCGGCGCGGCGCTGAGCCCCGAGTACCTGGCAGTGGTGATCGCGCTGGCGCTGTACACGGCTTCCTTCGTCGCCGAGATCGTGCGCGCCGGCATCGCCTCGGTGGCGCAGGGCCAGAAGCTGGCGGCCCAGGCGCTCGGCCTCAGCGGATGGCAGCAGCTACGCATCGTGGTGCTGCCGCAGGCGCTGCGCGTGATCGTCCCGGCGCTCACCAACCAGTTGCTGAGCCTGACCAAGAACTCCTCGCTGGCGGTGGCCGTGGGTTACCCGGAACTGGTCTCAGTCGCCAACACCTCGCTCAACTCGACCGGCCGCGCCTTCGAGTGCATCGCGGTGATCATGGCCGTCTACCTCGGGCTCTCGCTCGCCATCTCGTGGGCCATGAACCGCTACAACGCGCGCGTCGCGCTCAGGGGCTGGCGATGAGCGCAGCGCCGGCCCTCGCGGAGCTTGCCTCATGAGCAAGGAGCTGTGGGGTTCGCCGCTGCGTGCCGCCTTCACGCTGGCGCTGCTGCTGCTGTTCGCCTGGGCCGGTTTCCACGCCCTCGAGTGGGCCGTGCTGCAGGCTGTGTTCCGTCCGGACGCGGAAGCTTGCCGCGCCGTGCCGCATGGGGCCTGCTGGGGCGTGGTCGCCGAAAAGTGGCGGCCCATCCTGTTCGGCCGCTATCCCTACCAGGACCAGTGGCGGCCGGCCGTCGCGGTCACGCTGCTGTCGCTAACCACGCTGCTGAGCGCGTGGCCGCGCAGCTGGCGCTGGTGGCTGCTGCCGCTGTGGGTCGTGTCGCTGGGTCTGTTCGTGCTGCTGATGCGCGGCGGCGTCCTCGGCCTCGAGGCGGTCGCCACCAACCGCTGGGGCGGCCTGCCGCTCACAATCGGGCTGGCGGTGGTCGGCCTGGCGCTGGCTTTTCCGCTGGCGCTGCTGCTGGCCCTCGGCAGGCGTTCGCAATGGCCCGCGATCCGGACGCTGTGCGCCACCTATATCGAGCTGGTGCGCGGCGTTCCGCTGATCTCGGTGCTTTTCATGGCCTCGTTCCTGCTGCCCTTGCTGTGGCCCACGGGCTGGCAGCCCGACGTCCTGCTGCGGGTGCTGGCGGGCTTGTCGATGTTCGTCGCCGCCTACCTGGCCGAGATCATCCGCGGCGGGCTACAGGCGGTGCCGCACGGCCAGGTCGATGCCGCGATGGCGCTGGGCTTCGGCCGGTGGCCGGTGCAGCGCGACATCGTGCTGCCGCAGGCGCTGCGGCTGGTGGTGCCAGCGCTGACCAACAACGTGGTCGGCACCCTCAAGGACACCTCGCTAGTGACCGTGGTCGGGCTGTTCGAGCTGACCGGCGCGCTCGGCCTCGCGCTCGGCGGCGACCCGATCTGGCGGCCGTTCTACCTCGAAGGCTACCTGTTCATCGCCGCGGTGTACTGGGTGCTGTGCTTCGGGCTGTCGCGCTACAGCGCCTGGCTCGAGCGACGGCTTTCCGCGGAAAATCCCAAGGCCGAGTCCGGATAGTTCGCGCCGCTCCAGCGGCCTCGGCCGTGTTCATCGCGTGCGAGCCTCCGCACACTGAGCCCTTATGAGTTCGATACGGATGTGGCGGATGCAATGGGGCTGCGGCCGCGCGCCGAGTCGGCCGGCCAGCGCCTTGCCGACCTGCTGGCGCTGTTCCTCGATCGAAACCTTTCGGATGCCATGGTCTGCGAGATGGCGCCATCGAGTTCGCCACGAGGGCGCGCGTCAGCCCCGACTACCAACTCGAATTGGGGAGCCACAACGCCCTGGCGATCTTCGAGGCCGGCGAGGTCAGGATCGAGCATGACATTGCCGCGCTGGGTTCGCTGCGCATCGATGCCGGCCAGTCCACCTACCTGCTGACGCAGTGGCTGCGGGTGCTGCGCAGCACCGTGCGGTTCGAGACCACCGTGACGCTAGACCTGCTCCCGCCGGTCAAGCGGCCAAGGCCTCGAGCAGTTCGGTCTCGATCGCCAACTGTGCCCGCTGCCCCTGCAACTCGGGCCCGCTGATCAGGAAAGTGTCCTCGACGCGCTCGCCCAGGGTCGTGACCTTGGCCAGCTGCAGATTCAGGTGGTGGCGCGCCAACACCCGCGCGACCGAATAGAGCAGCCCCGCGCGGTCGCTGGCCGAAATGCTCAAGAGCCAGCGCTGCGCCTTCTCGTCGGGCAGCAGGCTGATGCGCGGCTTGATCGGGAAGCTGCGCACCCGCCGCGAGACCCGGCCCTTGCT
>NZ_JBFUIU010000130.1:0-15660 GCF_056401695.1 Variovorax sp. P4_D9 | reverse complement strand
GTTCCACTCAATGCCGACCTCGCCGATCTAGATGTCACGAATCGGATTGCCGCCGAACTTGAACGCCGCGGCATTCAAGTGGACTTGCTGGTCAACAACGCCGGCCTGGGACTGAGCGGCAATTTCCTGTCGCACGAACTGGAGCAGGAACGAGCCGAAATCCAGGTCAATGTACAGGCGCTCGTTTCCCTCACCTACCTCTTCGGCAGAGGGATGCAAAGTCGTGGAAATGGCGGCATCATCAATATCGCTTCGAACGCCAGCTTTCAGCCTCTCCCGTCGATGGCGACCTACGCCGCGACGAAGGCCTTCGTTCTCCATTTCAGCGAGGCGCTGAGCTACGAGTTGGCCGGCGACGGTGTTCACGTCATGGCCGCGTGTCCCGGACCGACAGCGACCAATTTCTTTGCCGGAACCACAACCAATATGTCCGCGAAGGACATGGACAGTTCGGAGTCGGTGGTTCGAAAGACGCTTGATGCGTTCGATCAGGGCAAGAACGTTGTTTATCCCACGCGCATCGGAGTGCGTCTTGGCACGCTGTTGCCGAGATTTCTTCCTCGATCCTTCGTGACAAGAATTGCCGGAAGGGCAACCAAGAACATGGGCCTTCATTGAGACGTTCGGAATTCAATGCATGTCTTCATCGCTCATGAACCCTCGAACCGGCTCGACGCCCCGAACCCGAATCCAACTCCCTGAACCGGGCATTCAGCACGCGGCCAAAGCCGACTGTCGACTGAAGCTCTTCCTGGGCTCGGCGTCACTGTCGATGGTCACGGCCATTCCGCCGTCGGCAGCGGCGGCCATCCTGATTCCGGCCAAGATAGGCATCATCGCCGCCGACGACAAGGTCATGGCATTTGCACTCGTCGCGATGGCCGCGGCTGTTGCGGAGTTCGCGTTGGTGAAGTTGCGAAGCGTCTCCGAAGCACGCCGCAGCGTCTGGGGGAACCACACGTCCTGGGCTGTCGGAGGCAGCTTGCTCAGCGCGATCGCGATGGTCATGCTGGCCTCGGCGACCACCTTGCCTACCTTGTTGCTCTGGGCGTGCACGACTCAGATGGGCCTGAGCACACTTCTGGCCATGACGACCGCAGCAGCCCATTACCGAATTCCCGCCACTCGCCTCGGTCCGGCCAGTGCGGCCATCGGCGTGGGCCAACTGCTTGGTACTTCGCTGGGCATGGTCGGCGGATCGGCTTTCATCGGCAAGCCTGACTGCGGCCTGGTGCTGCTCGCGGGGATTCCTTTTGCGACCGCCGCCCTGCTGTTGGCCTTGCTCGAGCGCGAGCAGACGAATGCCGCCGGATCGCGAATCTCACGAACCGCGGTCGGGTTGCTGCAGACTTTTGCGCACCCGGCGGGTTCAAAGGGGTCCTATTGGACCTTGACCGCACGCCTGCTGTTGCTCATGGGGACGGGCATGATCTGGACGTGCCCGACGCAGGTCGGCCAATGCTGGAGTTGAGCGCAGCCAGCCTGCAGCGCGCGACACCAATCGTAAGAAAAAATGAAATATGGATGTAGTTTCAGGTAGTTTATTTTCTGAATCGCTGAACCTAGACTTCGCTTCAGGCCGTGCTTTCCGGCCCGTCGATTTCCACATTGCCGAGGTCTCTGCCATGCGACTGCGTCTCCTGTCTTCCTCCCTTGTCCTCGCCGCGCTGGCGGCACTTTCGACGCCGATCCTGGCAGCCTATCCCGACAAGCCGATCCGCCTGATCGTGCCGTCGGCGGCGGGCGGAGCACCCGATGCGCTGATGCGTGCGCTGGGGACGCAGTTGTCGCAGCAGATGGGCGTGCCCATTGTGATCGACAACAAGCCCGGCGGTTCGTACACGATCGGCACCATGGACCTGGTCCACTCTGCGCCCGACGGCTACACGCTGGCCTACGGCAACGTTGTCTCGCTGGCCACCAACCGGTCGCTGCTGCCCAAAGTGCCGTACGACGTCGAGAAGGACCTGACGCTGATCGCGAACGCGCTGCGCCTGTCGAATCTGATGGTCGTCAACAACGACCTGCCGGTCAAGAGCGTGCCAGATCTGATCGCCTATGCGAAGAAGAACCCAGGCAAGCTGGCCTTCGCCTCGGACGGCAACGGCACCACCGCCCATCTGGGGGTGGAGCTCTTCAAGTCCATGACCGGCACCGACATGCTGCACGTGCCTTACAAAGGCGCAGGCGCGGCCATGACCGACCTGATCGGCGGCGGCGTCCAGTTGATGATGATCAACACGCCGGTGTCCGGGCCGCAGGTGCAGACCGGCCGCGTGCGCGCACTGGGAATTTCGTCGAGCAAGCGCTCGTCCACCTACCCGGACATCCCCACCATTGCCGAAGCCGGCGTGCCGGGCTTCGAGGTGACGGCCTGGGGCGGCATCGTGGGGCCGGCTCATCTGCCCAAGGAAGTCGTGACCCGCCTCAATGCCGAGATCCGCACCGCGCTGGCCAGCCCGGTGGTGCGCGAGCGCTTCCAGGTGCTCGGGGCCGAGCCCGATCCCAGCTCGCCGGAACAGTTCCTCGAGCTCTCGCGCCGCGAGACCGCCAAGTGGGCAAAGATCATCAAGGAATCGGGCGCGAAGATCGATTGATGACCAGGCCGACCACCCAACGAATCCTATTCACCATGACCCCCTGGAAAGCCGCAAGGCCCGGCGACCCCCTCAGCGCCATCGACACGCCCGCGCTGGTGCTCGATCTCGATGCATTCGAGCGCAACGTGGCGCGCATGGCCGACGCGCTGCGCGGCAGCAACGTGCGCTTGCGCGCCCATGCCAAGTGCCACAAGACCCCGGAGATTGCGCTGCGCCAGGTGGCGCTGGGTGCCGTCGGCATCTGCTGCCAGAAGTCCAGTGAGGCGGTGGCGTTCGTGGAGGCCGGCATCGAGGACATTCTGGTCACCAACCAGGTGATGGGGGACACCAAGCTGAAGCACCTCGCAGCGCTGGCGCGCAGGGCGCGCATGGGCGTGCTGGTCGACCATCCGCAACAGGTGCAGGCGCTGGCCGCGGCAGCGCAAGCGCATGCGGTGACGCTGGATGTCTATGTCGAGGTCAATGTCGGCGCCGACCGCTGCGGCGTTGCCCCTGGCGAGGAAGCGGTGCGGCTGGCGCGGCAGATCGTCGCCAGCACGCCGCTGCGTTTCATGGGCCTGCACTGCTACCACGGCCCGGCCCAGCACATGCGCGCGCCGCAGGAGCGCGCAGCGGCCATTGCCAGCGCAGCGGAGGCCGCGCGCAAGACCTGCATGGCCATCGAGGCCTGCGGCATCGCCGTCGAGCGTGTGACGGGTGCAGGCACAGGCAGCTTCCTGCACGAGCGCGACTCCGGCGTCTTCAACGAAATCCAGGCCGGCTCCTATGTCTTCATGGATCGCGACTATGGCGACAACCAGCGTGGCGAGCACGACATCGCGTTCGAACATGCCCTGTTCGTGCGCACCACCGTCATGAGCCGCGCCACGCCCGAGCGCGCAGTTGTCGACGCCGGCCTGAAGGCGTCCAGCGTGGACTCGGGCATGCCCACCGTGTGGCAGCGCAGCGACCTGCGCTATGTAAAGGCCTCCGACGAGCATGGCGTACTGGTCACCGCCGATGCCGCCGCGCTGTCGCTCGGCGACCAGCTGATGCTGGTGCCCGGCCATTGCGACCCGACCGTCAATCTCTATGACGACCTGGTCTGCGTACGCGGCGGGCGGGTCGAGGCCCTCTGGCCGATCGCCGCGCGCGGCGCACTGCTGTGACCGCACCGTAGCCACGAACAACTCCAACCCGAGACGCCTGATGCAGAAAGATTTCAACCTCCTGATCCGCAATGCCACCATCGTCGACGGCACCGGCGCGCCCCGCTTCACAGGCGACATCGGCATTCGCGGCGACCGCATCGCGCGCATCGGCGATCTCTCGGCCATGCACGGCGACGTGGAGATCGACCAGGGTGGCCGCATCGCGGCACCCGGCTTCATCGATGCGCACACGCACGACGACCGCCTCATGCTCTCCAACCCTGACATGGCGCCCAAAGTCAGCCAGGGCATCACCACCGTGATCGCGGGCAACTGCGGCATTTCTCTGGCGCCAATGCCGGGCGGGATCACGCTACCGGTCACGCCGCCATTGAACCTGCTCGACGAGGAAGGCGGCTGGTTCTCCTTCCCCACGTTCGCATCGTACATCGAGGAGCTGCGCGCCAAGCCCGCGGCGACCAACTGCGCGCTGCTCGTGGGCCACACCACCTTGCGCGTCGCGACGCTGGACGACCTGGGACTGCCGGCCACCGAGGACCAGATCGCCAGCATGCGCGCGCTGGTGCAGGAAGCGCTCGAAGCCGGCGCCATCGGCGTGTCCACCGGCCTCTTCTACGAGCCCTCGGTCGCGGCGCCTTGCGAAGAGGTGATCGAGACCTGCCGCCCGCTCAAGGCCTTCGGCGGCGTGTATTGCACCCACATGCGCAACGAAGCGGAACAGGTGATCGACTCGCTGGAGGAGACCTTCCGCGTCGGCCGCGAGGTCGGCGTGCAGGTGGTGATCTCGCACATGAAGGTGGTCGGGCCGGCGAACCACGGACGCTCGGAGGAAGCACTGTCCTTCATCGAGAAGAACATGGCCAAGCAGCCGATCTGTCTGGACTGCTACCCCTACACGGCCGGCTCCACCATCCTGTCGGCCGACCGCGCGGCAACTTCGTCACGCGTGATCGTGAGTTGGTCGAAGCCCATGCCCGAACATGCAGGCAAGGACCTCGACGTCATCGCTAGGGAACTGGGCGTCAGCGAGGAAGAAGCGATCCGCCGCCTCAGTCCCGCCGGCGGCATCTACTTCCGGCTGGACGAGAACGACGTGCAGCGAATCCTGAAGTTCGACAAGACCATGATCGGCTCCGACGGCCTGCCTCATGACGCCTCGCCGCATCCGCGCCTGTGGGGCAGCTTCCCGCGCGTGCTGGGCCACTACGGCCGCCTGCTCGGGCTGTTCCCGCTGGAGACGGCCATCTACAAGATGACCGGACTCACGGCGAAGAACTTCGGCCTCAAGGACCGCGGCGTGCTGAAGGAAGGCGCCTTCGCCGACCTGACCCTGTTCGATGCCGACACGGTGGACGAAGCGGCCACCTACGAGACTCCCATTGCGCCGGCGCGCGGCATCGAAGCGGTGATCGTCAACGGCGCGATGGTCTGGCAAGGCGGCCGCCCAACCGGCGCGCGGCCAGGGCGCGTCCTGGCGCGCGAGACCAGCGAGGCAACGAACTGAGATGACGAAACAGCTTCTTGAACACCTGGAAACGCCCGCGCTGCTGCTCGACGAGGCGCGCATGGACCGCAACATCGAGCGCATGCGCAGCCAGATGCGCCGCCTCGGCGTCTCTTTCCGCCCGCACGTGAAGACCAACAAGTCGATGGACGTGACGCGCCGGATCATGGAATCGCCGCAAGGCCCGATCACGGTGTCCACGCTGCGCGAGGCCGAATACTTTGCAGCGCACGGCGTCACCGACATCCTCTACGCCGTCTGCATTGCGCCGAACAAGCTCGACCACGTGATGGCTCTGCAGGACAAGGATGTTCGGCTCACGCTGATCCTCGACAGCATCGAGGCCGCACGGATGCTGGCTGAGCGCGCGAAGGCGACGGGGCAGCATTTCGACGTGCTCATCGAGATCGACTCGGACGGCCACCGGTCGGGCGTGAATCCCGATGCTGACGATCTCCTGGCGATCGCGCAAGTCCTCGAAGGCGCCGGCATTCTGGTGCAGGGCATCCTCACGCACGCCGGGAGCTCCTACGACTGCAGATCCGCCGATGCCATCCGTGCGATGGCCGAACAGGAACGCGCGGCGGCCGTCCATGCCGCGCAGCGCCTACGCGCAGCGGGATTCGCATGCCCCGTGGTCAGTGTCGGCTCGACGCCAACCGCCCTCTTCGCGGAGCAGCTGGAAGGCGTCACGGAGGTGCGAGCCGGCGTGTTCGTGTTCTTCGATCTCGTGATGGCCGGCCTGAACGTCTGCCGCGTGGACGACATCGCCCTATCGGTGCTGGCCACGGTGATCGGCCATCAGCACGAAAAGGGCTGGACCATTCTCGACGCCGGATGGATGGCGATGTCGCGCGACCGCGGCACCGCCAGACAGCCGGTGGACCAGGGCTATGGGCTCGTCTGCGACCTCGACGGGCAGCCGCTGGACGATCTCATCCTCGTGGACGCCAACCAGGAGCACGGCATCATGGCGCACCGGTCCGGCAAGATCGAAGGAGCACTGCATCTGCCGATCGGCGCGCAGGTCCGGATCGTCCCCAATCACGCCTGCCCCACCGCTGCGCAGTACGACCACTACAAGGTGCTCGGCGCAGGCCACGAGATCTCCGCGACCTGGCCGCGCTTCAGCGGCTGGTGAAGCGCAAACCTGAGGACGCGATGCTGATCATTTCGGAACAGGAAGCCCGCGCCCTGGTGAGCGTCGAAGACGCGATCGCAGCGGTCGAGGGATGCTTCGCCGCCATGGCATGCCAGGAGGCGCGCAACTACCCGGTGGTGCGCGAGGGCGTGGGCTACCAGGACGCCGTCTTCGGCGTCAAGGCCGGCTCCGACGCCAGTGCACCCATCCTCGGCCTCAAGGCCGGCGGCTATTGGCCGCACAACATCGGCAAGGATCTGGGCAACCATCAGTCTTCGACCTTGCTCTTCGATCCGGATACGGGGCGCGCGTCGGCCCTCGTCAGCGCGAACTACCTGACCGCCGTGCGCACCGGCGCGGCCAGCGCGATTGCGACAAGGCACCTGTCGCGGCCCGACAGCACCGTGCTCGGCATGATCGGCGCGGGCGTGCAGTCGCAATACCAACTGCGCGCGACGCTGGCCGTGCGTGCCATCCGCAAGGTCCACGCGTGGAATCGCTCGAACGAAAACCTGATTGCCTTCGGCCGTTTCGTGGAACAACTCGGCCTGGAATTCGTCGCGGAAGGCAATGCCCGGGCCGTGGCCGCCCACGCCGACATCCTGATCACCGTGACGCCTTCGCAGAAGCCTCTGGTCGAGAGGTCCTGGGTACGCCCCGGCACCCACATCAATGCGATGGGCGCCGACACCCGAGGAAAGCAGGAACTGGACCCGGCTCTGGTGGCGTCGGCCACGCTGTTCGTCGACGAGCTCGCACAGGCCATCCGCATCGGCGAATGCCAGCATGCCTACGACGCCGGCCTGATCACGGACCGCAGCTTTCGCGGGAGCATCGGCGCGGTCATCGAAGGCTTGTGCGCCGGCCGCCGCACGGCAGACGAGATCACGCTCTTCGACGGGACGGGCGTGGCGCTGCAGGACCTGGCCGTGGCCGACCTCGCCGTGCGCACGGCCATGAAGCAGGGACTCGGCAGCCGCGTAGCCTATTAGGATGACGTGATGTCGCACGACATTACCRATCTGCGCTTCTTCGTCGCCATCACCGAAAGCGGCTCCCTCGCCGAGGCCGCGYGGCGCATGGATGTGACGGCYTCGTCCGTGTCGCAGCGGCTGCAGCAACTGGAAAGCCGCTTGGGGCTGCACCTGGTCCATCGCAGCACGCGTCGCTTCAGCCTCACCGACGAGGGCGAGCTCTTTCATGCGGGGGCCGTGAATCTGCTCGCCGAGCTGGACGGGTTGATCGACAACCTGCGCGCTCGCTCGGGTGAGGTCGCGGGGATGCTGAACGTATGCGGCCCCTTGGGCTTCGGCCGGCATCATCTGGCCGCAGCCATCGCCGACTTTCATACGCTGCACCCCAGGCTGAAAGTGTCGCTGACGCTCAGTGACGTGGTGTCGGCGGCGGACGCGAATCGCTACGACCTGATCGTGCACATCGGCAACCTCGCAAACTCGAGCATGGTCGCTTATCCCATCGCACCCAATGCGCGCTTTGTCTGCGCCTCGCCCGATTACCTCGCGCGCCGCCCTGCGCCGTGCACACCCCAGGAACTGGCCGCGCACGACTGCATCGTGCTGCGCGAGAACCAGGAAGACGTGACGCTGTGGCACTTCAGGAAGAAGCGCGGCGAGGTGGCGGTGCGGGTAGCGGCGCCCCTGAGCAGCAACGATGGCGACGTGACGCGGCAGTGGGCGCTCGCAGGCAAGGGCTTGATCATGCGCTCGGAGTGGGACGTTGCCGAAAGCCTGGCGTCGGGCCGGCTGGTGCGCGTTCTGGAGGACTGGAGCCTGCCGCCCGCGGATGTGGTGGCGCTGGTGGCTCAACGCCTCGGTATGTCCGCCAGGGTGAAGCTGTTCCTGTCGTTCCTGCAAGAGCGCTTCAGGCCCACGCCGCCGTGGCGGCCGCGGAATTGAGTCAGCCTCGCGGTCGGATGGTAGCTCCGGCTGGCGTGCGGCCAAGTAAGCTTGGCGCCCATGAAACAGCAGAGCAGCAAAAAGAAGCCCCGCATGAGCGGCGCACGTTCGGCACGCGCAGACGTGGCGCCGGGCCCTCAGGTCTCAGCGGTGCTGGCGCGAATCGAAACGGTGTGGCCTTCGCTCGGCCCGGTGGGCCAGCGCATTGCCGACTTCATCGTCAGGAATCCGCAGGAAGTGGTGCACATGTCCGTGAGCGAGGTGGCGGAACGCACGGGTTCGAGCGAGGGCAGCATCGTCGGCTTCTGCAAGAATCTTGGCRCCACCGGTTTCCAGCAGATCAAGATCGCGCTGGCACAGGAAATCGTGCGGCCGGTGCAGTTCATCCACGAAGACCTGGAGCCGAGCGACAACGTCGACCTCGCCATCCGCAAGATCTTCCAGAGCAACATTCAGACCCTGCACGACACGCAATCCGCACTGGACGTCAGCGCGATGCAAAAGGCCGTGCGTCTGCTAAAGAAGGCACGTCGCATCGAGATCTATGGCATCGGAAGCGCTGCCTCCATCGCCGAGGACGCTCACTACCGCATGCTTCGCATCGGGCTGGACGTCAAGGTGGCGGTCGACTCGCACGTGCAGGCCATCAGCGCCTCTCTCACCGGCCCCGACGTGACCACGCTCACGATCTCGCACTCGGGCAGCACGCACGAGACAGTGACGGCCACGCGGCTCGCGAAAGAGGCGGGCGCGTCCACCATCTGCATCACGAATTTCGGGAAGTCGCCGATCCAGGCCTACTCCGACGTGTTGCTGTTTACGATGGCGCGCGAGACGAGTTTTCGCACCGAGGCGATGACGAGTCGGCTGGCGCAACTCGCCATCATCGACGTGCTGATCGCCTGCCTCGCGCTCAGCGACTACGAGAGATCGGTCAAGACGCTCCGGAAGACATTCGACGTGCTCTCGCTCAAGCGATACTGAGGCGGCGCGCCCGATCGCAGCAGCGCGGCCAGCGTTTTCGCCTCGGCTTGAGGCGCACGTCCCACGAGCACGCAGCGCATGCCCAGCTGCGCCGCGCCAAGCGCGTCGGTCGAGGGGTTGTCGCCAATCACGACCGTGCTGGCCGCCTCCGCGCCCAGCCGGCGCAGGCCCTCCTCCAGCAGCAGCGGCCCGGGCTTGCCGATGATGCGCCAGGGCTGCACGCCGCTCGCGGACACCAGGGCCGCCATCAGCGCCCCCGTCTCGGGCACCACGGTGCCGCCAGGGCCCGGATGGCTGTCGTCGCTGTTGGTCACCAGCAGCCGTGCGCCGCGCCGCAGTTGATTGGCCATGGTGCCGAGCCGCGTGCGATTGAAGCCCGGATCCAGCGCGAGAACCACGAAGTCCGCATCCGCCTTCACCAGCTCGCATCCGATCGAGAGCGCATGGCGCTGCAACGCGGGACTGGCCGCCAGCAGCACGCGCGCATGCGGATGTTCGCGGCGGATGTGGTCGATGGTCAGCTCGCCGGCCAGCACGATGTGCTCGGGCTCGACCCTCAGCCCCATACGGGCGAGCCGCCGGGCCAAGCCGCGTGCCGTGTGCGTGGAGTTGTTCGAGACGATGACGTAGCGGTCGCGAAACCTCGCCAGCAGGTCCGCGGCACCGTCGAGCACCTCGTCTTCGCGGATCAGCGTGCCGTCGAGATCGACGATGAGGTGGCGGGCCCGCGCGAGGGAGGCGCCTGCGGCTGAGACAGGGCCGTTGCCGTTGGACGTGCTTTGAATGCTCATGGTGCTGTGGGTTGCGCTCACGCCGGCCACCCGGTGCGATGGCTAGGCATTGTATTGAATAGTGCTCAGTTGTTTTTTATCGTGTACTGAGAAATATTCATTGTCCTGTCATCTGTGTTTCCTAAGCTCGTCGGGGTCGACCGGTCCACACGCCGGCAGCACCACCGCAACGATTTCGAGGAACACCCATGAAGAAGCATCTGACACTCGTCGCCACGCTCACGCTGGCGGCGGCTGCCTTGAACCCGGCCGCCGCCCAGGAGTTGGCCGACGGCACCCGGGAGCACCCGCTGCGCGTCCTCTTGATCCCGGCCGACGGCGGCACTGAATCGGGAACCAAGGCCGACTACGCGCCCGTCTTCAACGCGATCACGCGCACCACGGGTCTGCAGTTCGATCTGAAGGTCGGCCAGTCGTACGGTGCCGTCGTCGAAGGCATGTGCCATCAACTTGCCGAGATCGCATTCTTCGGACCCGTCTCCTACGTGCAGGCGCACAAGCGCGGCTGCGCGCAGCTGCTCGCCGTGGGCGTGGAAAAGGGCGAGTCCGTCTACTACGCCGGCATGTTCGCCAAGGCCGATGCGCCGATCGCTTCGGTCAAGGACGTGAAGGGCAAACGCATGGCTTTCGGTGACGTCAACTCGGCATCGAGCTTTACCTTTCAGGTCGCCATGCTGATGGATGCGGGCCTCGATCCGATACGCGATCTCTCGGCTATTCGCATGACAGGCAGCCATGCCAACAGCCTGGCCGCGCTCACGCAGGGCCAGGTCGACGTCGCCTCGCTCTCCTTCGACTCCTACGAGAAGGCGGTTGAACAAGGCGCCGTCAATCCGAAGCAGGTCAAGGTGGTTGCCAAGAGCATGGCCACTCCCTACCCGCCGCTCGCGCTCAACGCCAAGCTGCCCGAAGCGCTCAAGACACAGCTCAAGACGGCCTTCTCCACCGTTCACAAGGCGCCTGGCGTGACGCCCGACATGATCCGCGGCTACGGCGGCAAGAAGATCGACGCCTTCGACACGAAGTTCTCCGAGGACGAGTTCAACGTCGCGGCCGAGAAGCTGGCCTTGCTCACCGACGAGCTCAAGGGCCAGATCCTCAAGAAGGCGGCCGAGCGTTGAATACCTCCGAACCGCACGAGACAGTCCGTCCGCCCATGCTGCGCCTCGACGCCGTCGGAATGAGGTATGCGGACGGCACCGAGGCGCTGAAAAGCGTGTCGCTGAACATCCCGCACGGCGAGTTCTGTGTGGTGCTCGGCGCTTCGGGGGCCGGCAAGTCGACGCTGCTGCGCATGGCCAACGGGCTGGCGAAGCCGACCAGCGGCACGCTGCAGGTCGACGGTGTTCACGTCGAGGCGCGGTCGCTGGCGACGATCCGACCGCGCATCGGGATGATCCACCAGCAGTTCAATCTGGCGCTGCGATCCACGGTGGCCGTCAACGTGCTCAGCGGCACTCTGCCGGCGCTGCCGGGGTGGCGTGCGATGCTGGGCCTCTTTCCGCGATCCGCCAGACGCAAGGCCTGCGAACTGGTGGACGCGGTCGGGCTGCAGGAGCAGCACCTGAGCCGCCGTGCCAGCGAGCTTTCGGGTGGACAGCAGCAGCGCGTCGGCATCGCGCGCGCCTTCATGCTCGATCCGCCGCTGGTGCTGGCCGACGAACCCGTGGCGAGCCTCGACCCGCAGGCCAGCGTGGAAGTGCTGGCGCTGCTCAGGCGACAGGCGCGCGAGCGCGGCACCACCGTGCTGTGCAGCCTTCACCAGGTGGACCTGGCGCGCGCCTTCGCCGACCGCATCGTCGCGCTGCGCGACGGTTGCGTGATCTTCGATGGCCCACCGGATGCCCTCGACGTGGCGGCTTCGCGCGAGATCTACGGCAGCGGCGCCATGCGCCCGGTGGCCGCATTCCCTGAACCACACGCCCAGCCGGCGCTGAAAGCCGCCTGATGGAACACACCCTGAGCCCGACCATCGCCGGCGCGGCGCGGCGACCCGCATCCGCATGGGAGATCGAACGCCCCTTCGGAACGCGCACGGTGATCGCCGTCGTGCTGGCACTGCTTCTGTGCTTCGTGACAGGCCAGCGCGTAGAGATGCACCGCATGCTCGCGCTCACTGGCGAAGGCGTGCTTGCCGCAGTGGGCCTGCGCGACAACTCACAGGTATCGGCCGGCATGGCGCAGATCGCGCACTCGCTCTTTCCGCTGCAGCTTTCCGAGCGCACGGAGGTGGCGCGCATCGACAACTTCGATCGCCATCATCTGCCGTGGCTGGCCCATGTGGAGGATCAGGGGATCCGCACGCAGCGCCTCAACCCGGGGACGCTGCAAATGGAGGAAACCGTCGAGCGCCGCGCGGTTCTCGTCGAACCGCTGGGCTACTTGTGGCACGTGTCGAGCAAGATGCTCGAGACGCTGGAGATCGCGCTGTGGGCGACGCTGCTGGCGGTGCTCTTCAGCCTCCCGCTGGCATGGTTCAGTGCGCGCAACTACACGCCGAACCGGCTCAGCTATGGGCTCGCGCGCGGCCTGGTGAGCATGATGCGTGCCGTGCCCGAGTTGGTCACCGCGCTCTTCCTGGTGCTGGCGTACGGCTTCGGGCCGATCGCCGGTGTGCTCGCGCTTGCGCTGCACTCGGCCGGCTTTCTCGGCAAGTTCTACGCAGAGGACGTCGAGACCGCCGACGACAAGCCGCAGGAGGCGCTGCGCGCGATCGGCGCCGGCAAGCTCAAGGTGATGCGCTTCGCGGTGCTGCCGCAGCTGATGCCGCAGTTCATCGGCTACACGCTGTATGTCCTGGACCGCAACGTGCGCATGGCCACCGTGGTCGGCCTGGTGGGCGCCGGCGGCATCGGCCAGGAGCTCAAGGGCCGCTACGACATGTACAACTATTCGCACGTCGGAACGATCCTGGTCGCGATCTTCCTGACTGTCTTCCTGCTCGACCAGATCGCAGCGCGCCTGCGCCGCCGCTTCGCCTGAGGCGGGATCGACCGCCCCGGACTTCTGCACCACCCCTCCCCCGTTCCCCTGGACATCTCTCAACCAAGGAAATCCGCAATGAAACCAGTCTTCTTCATCCGTGGCCTCTGCGCCGCCGCTCTTCTGCTGAGCCTCGCCGCGTGCGGAGGTGGCAGTGGCACCGATGCCGGCGCATCGGGCGCGACGGCGGGCAGCAACCCGGCGCCGGCCGCCCAGAAGCCCGATGCCTCAGCGGCCGATGGCTCGACGGCGAACAACGCCTCCTCGCCATCTCCGAGCTGGGCCCCCTGACCTTTCCCCCTCCTTGTCCTTCACTTTTTTTCGAGTTGCCACCATGACCATGAACAATTCCCAACGACGCGACTTCCTTCGCAAGACCGCCGGCTCCGTAGGCGCCGCGACCGCCCTCACCATGCTGCCGCCCTCCATCCGCCGCGCACTGGCGGTCGAAGCGCACGTCGAGACCGGCACCATCAAGGACGTGCAGCACGTCGTCATCCTGATGCAGGAGAACCGCGCCTTCGACCACTACTTCGGCACGATGAAGGGCGTGCGCGGCTTCGGCGATCGCTTCCCGATCCCGCTGGAAAGCGGAAAGCCGGTCTGGTTCCAGTCCGACGGCAACCGCGAGATTCCGCCCTACCACCGCGACAGCGCGACCAGCAATGCGCTGCTCGCGCCGGGCACGCCGCACTCGTTCTCCGACTCGCAGGCCGCCTGGAACCAGGGCAAGATGGGCTACTGGCCCAAGTACAAGAACCAGTACTCGATGGGTCACTACCGGCGCGCCGACATCCCGTTCCAGTTCGCGCTGGCCGAGGCCTTCACGATCTGCGACGACTACCACTGCTCCATCACCACCGGCACCGACCCGAACCGCATCGTGTTCTGGTCTGGCAGCAACTTCAATCCGGAGCTCGGGCGCCAGGGCATCAACTGCCAGGACGACCAGAGCGAACCGAACAACGACCGCTGCTGGATCAAGGGTACCTGGGTGCCGGGCGCCTGGCCCTCGGGCTACCAGTACGCGGACAACGCGTTCACCTGGGACACCATCCCCGACGTGCTGCAGCGCGCCGGCGTCACGTGGCGCATCTTCCAGGACATGAACAACAACTGGACCGGCGCGATGAACGGCTGCAACGCCTTCGCGAGCTTCCGCAACGCCATGCCCGGCACGCCGATCTACGAGAACGGCATGACGAACTGGAGCATCGCCGACCTCAAGCAGCAGGTGATGACCGACACGCTGCCGCAGGTGTGCTGGATCCTGCCGACGCAGCAGAACTCCGAACACCCGGGCGGCCCGTCGAGCCCCACGCATGGCGCCAACTTCACCTCGCAGGTGCTGGATGCGCTGACCTCGAATCCCGCCGTCTGGGCGAAGACGGCGATGTTCGTCACCTTCGACGAGAACGACGGTTTCTTCGACCACGTGCCGGCGCCGGCCGTGCCCTCGTACAACGCCGAYGGAACGCTGGCCGGCAAGGCCACGCTGCCCCTGGACGGCGAGTACTTCTACGATCCCGCGCGCAAGTACCTCAAGCCTGAGGACACGATCAGCGGAACGACCCGTCCCTGGGGCATGAGCGCGCGCGTGCCGATGTACGTGGTCTCGCCGTGGAGCAAGGGCGGCTGGGTCAACTCGCAGGTCTTCGACCACACCTCGGTGGGCATGTTCCTCGAGAAGCGCTTCGGCATCACGATGACCACCATCAGCCCGTGGCACCGTGCCGTCTCCGGCGACCTCACGTCCGCCTTCGACTTCGCCCGCCCGAACGACCCGACGTTCCCGAAACTCCCCGACGTGAGCGGCTACGCGGCCTCCGACGCCGCGCAGAAGCTGCTTCCCGCCGCCTTGCCGCCGGCGACGCCGGCGCCGCTGTTCCAGGAGACCGGCGTGCGCTTCTCGCGTGC
This sequence comes from Variovorax sp. P4_D9, assembly GCF_056401695.1. Lineage (NCBI taxonomy): Bacteria > Pseudomonadati > Pseudomonadota > Betaproteobacteria > Burkholderiales > Comamonadaceae > Variovorax > Variovorax sp. P4_D9. The sequence continues at coordinate 674 of NZ_JBFUIU010000130.1, read as the reverse complement.
ACTCCCCTACGAACTGCACACCAGCGCGCGAGTAGAGGGGCGCGGCATGCTGTCGCTGGTGTTCGCCAACAGCGGAATGCAAGGCGCGGTCTTCCACGTCTACGACAAGCTGCACCTGGACCGCATTCCTCGCCGCTACACCGTGGAGGCCGGCAAGACGCTGATCGACACTTGGAACACGGGCCTCTCCGACAGCGGCAAGTACGAGCTCTGGGTCTATGGGCCCAACGGCTATGTGCGCAGCTTCAAGGGCAATGCGCTGTTCCACGACACCGCGGCATTCCAGCCCGAAGTCCAGATCGGGTACGAGACCCACAGCGGCCATCTCTATCTGAGGGTGCGCAACAGCGGCAAGCAAGCCGGCCACGTGACGGTGACGTCCAACGCCTACTTCTCCGACGGGCCTTGGACGATGAAGGTGAAAGCCGGCGAGACCGAAACGGAACACTGGAACCTGAAGAAGAGCGGCGACTGGTACGACTTCACGGTCACGTCGGACAACTTCGAGCGCCGCTTCGCCGGCCGTGTCGAAACCGGCAAGCCGGGTGTCAGCGATCCCGCCATGGCGCTCCATCTGCAGGCCTGAAGCCAGGGGCGCCCCCGCGCCCTTGTCGCACCGGGTCATCGGTCATCGGTCATCGTGTCAGCGGGGTCATCGGGTCAACGAACAGAGC
>NZ_JBFUIU010000129.1:0-15741 GCF_056401695.1 Variovorax sp. P4_D9 | reverse complement strand
GTCACCACCACCGGCCCTGCGCTGCTCGTCGCATGGTGGTGGGGCGATGCGGGTGTCGACYTGGACAAGACGGCCGTCCCCGACAACGGCTTCACGGTGGTCGATTCGGTACTGGCTTCTGGTGCCTTGGTGCAGTGCGCCGTTGCCGTCAGGCAGGTGGGCGTGGCCGGTACCTACGACCTGACTTGGACCTCGACGCCGCAACAAGGAGCGCAGCTCTGGCTCGTTGCCGTGCAGGCGGCCTGAGTTGAAATCGAGCTTTTCGATTCGATGCGGGTTGGGTGGGGCGCGCCCCGAAAACCCGCTGCGATTTGCAGCTGCGTTTCATTCGTCATCGTGTCGCCGCCCCGCCGGGCTTGGTTCAATCAGGCTGCGGTATCGACAACGGGGTGACTTCGACCTGTGCCACGCCGTCTTCTCGCGAAAGCCCGATTTCGCGTGCCGTCGCGGGCGAGACGTCGACAATGCGGCCCTTCACATAGGGACCGCGATCCTGGATGGTGACCACCGCACTGCGCCCCGTCTCCAGATTGGTCACCCTGGCGGTGGTGCCGAGGGGCAGCGTCTTGCTGGCAGCGTTGTCGTCGCGCGGGTCCATTCGGGTGCCGTCCGCCATCTTTCGGCCCGTGAACTTGTCAGCGTAGAAGGATGCCTTTCCGACCTGCTTGCTGCCGCTGCGGTCGACGCCCGGCTTCGCTGACGACGAGGATTTTGGAGTCGATCGCGGCGAGCTCGGCGCGGCCTCGCGCGACGAACTCACATCCGGAGCGGAGCCTTGCGCGCCCCGGTCCGTCGGCTTGGGAGCGATTGCGCAGCCGGAGACCGTGCAGGCGATGACGGTGAGCGCCGCGAGGTATCGGGAAGACGGGAGCGTTGACATGCGAGCCTCCCGCGATCAGCCATGCCGTTTGAAGTACTGCACCTCGCGCTCGTGCTGCTCTGCCTGCGCGCGAGTTTCGAAAGTGCCGAGGTTGCGCCGTCGACCGGTCTTCGGATCGACCTTGCGCGAATAGAGACGGTATTGGCCCGATGCCAGCTTTCGGATCATGGCGACTTCCCCTTGCGATCGATGTCGATGGGGACAGCTTGTGCTGTACGGCGCACGTGATGTGTCGGACGCCGCTGATTTGCCTGGCGGACTCCGCCCGGCAAGTATGCGGGGCAGGAGGCAGGCTCGGACTCAGATGGATTCGCTGCGCTCCGGCCCGGATTGTGTCGCCGTCGGCGGCGGAGTAAAGTGCGCCGCTCGCAGGACTTCAGCGGAGGGTGCATGACGCATCAGATGAACGACGGCATCGAGGCATTCCGTACCGGATTCACCGGACAGACATTGACGCCCGGTCATCCTGAATACGACAAATCGCGCGCGATCTGGAATGGCGCCATTGATCGCAAGCCTGCGTTGATCGCGTGTTGCACCACGGCCAGGCAGATCGCCGACGCTATCCGTTTCGCGCGCGAGCATGAACTCCAACTCGCGGTCCGCGGAGGCGGCCACAGCTACGCCGGGAACTCGGTATGCGATGGTGGCCTGATGATCCATCTCGGCGCAATGAATGGCGTCGTCGTCGATCCTTCAGCCCGGCGGGCAGTGTGCGGCGGCGGCGCGACCTGGGCGGACATCGACGCGGCGACGCAGATGCACGGGCTGGCGGCCCCCGGCGGCTTCATCAGCCACACCGGCATCGCCGGCCTCGCCCTCGGCGGAGGGATCGGCTGGCTCACCAAGATGGCCGGACTCTCGTGCGACAACCTCGTTGCCGCCGAGGTCGTGACCGCCGACTCGCGCATCGTGCGCGCGTCGGCCCAAGAAAACCCCGACCTTTTCTGGGCGCTGCGCGGCGGCGGTGGCAACTTCGGCGTCGTCACATCGTTCGAGTTTGCTCTCCACCCCGTGGGCCCTTTGGTCAACCTCGGGCTGTTCTTCTTCGGTCTCGACAACGGGGCCAAGGCTTTGCAGTTCGCCCACGAGTTCGTCAAGACCTTGCCCGCCAACGCGACCGCCTTCCTCGCGATCGGCTTGAGCGCGCCGCCCGCGCCGTTCGTGCCCGAGCAGTACCGGTTCCTGCCCGGGCATGCGCTGCTGGTTGCCGGCTTCGGGTCGGCCGAGGAGCACCAGGCCGTCGTGGCCCCGATTCGCGAGGCAGTGACGCCTCTTTTCGAGTTGGTCACGCCAATTCTCTACGTTGCGCTCCAGCAGATGTTTAACGACAGCGCCACGTGGGGAACGTTCGGCTACGAGAAGGCCCTCTACCTCGACGAGTTGTCGGACGCAGCCATCGCGGTCATCGGCGAACACGTACCGAAAAAAAGCTCTCCGATGTCGTTCTGCCCGACATTCACCCTGTCCGGCGCCTACCACGCCCTTGGCGACGCCGATACGGCCTTCGGCGGCAGCCGAACTGCAAACTACGTGTTCAACATAGGAGYCGCTGCGCCCGATCGCCAATTGTACGAAGCCGATCAAGCCTGGGTGCGCAATTTCTGGGAGGCGATGCGGCCACTTGCGACGGGGTCGGGTGGCTACGTGAACTTCATGGTGGAGGCTGACGACGACCGCGTGCGCGCCTCGTACGGCGAGGCCAAGTACCAGCGTCTTGCGGGCATCAAGGCCAAATACGACCCGGGCAACATCTTCAGCCTCAACGTCAACATCAAGCCGGCGCCGCAGGCTGAATGAGCTGGAATGCCATGGCCATTTCGATGGCCTCGTCGATGTTCGGTATCCGCCCCTCCGCGAAGGCCGCCTCGACCTGTTCCTTGTGGCGATCGAACCAAAGCCTGGCCCTGTCGGTCTCGAGGAGTTGGGGGTTCGTCGACCGAAGCGAGCCAAGCGTGTCGTACACGCCGAGGGCTGCCATCAACAGCGGCTCTGCAGTGCGCATCTGCATGCAGTGCTCCGCAGCTTCACCGAACGTCCAAAGCGCGTTCGCGATCTCGAATTTCGCTCGCAGTTCGACGGCGAACCGCAGTGCCTGCCTCAACATGTCCAGACCTTCATCGGCATCGCCGCTGCGTATACGTTCCAGCCCRATGACGCGAAGCAGAACGCCCGTCCGAAAACTGTCGCCCGCAGTTCGATAGATCGACAGCGCCTGCTCCCACAGCTGCAGCGCGGATTCATCGTCGCGTTGATCTTTGCGGCTCGCCCCCAGGTGCCACATTGTGAGAGCGACACCCCAGGCGTCACCGGTCTCGCGCATGATGAGCTGGCTGTCCTGATAGCGCTGGTCAGCCAGTGCGAAATCTCGGTCGCCCAGCGCGAACGCGCCCAGGAAGTCCAGCGCATACGCCTCGCAGCGGCGATCTCCACAGGCTCGGGCCATTTCGATGCCTTGATTCAACGCCTGCTGCATGGTGGACCTGTCCCCCTTGAAAAAGGACATGTAACCCGTGAAGAACAGCGCCCACGCATGTTCGACCGGATATGCGGCGGCATTCGGCGCCGCCATCATGCGACGTAGCCAGAAGACCCCCTCGCTGTATTCGCTGCGGATGGACCAGTATCGTCCCAGGCGGGATGCCAATCGCAGCCCGGGTAGCGTTCTGTGCGCGCTGGCCGCCCAGTCCATCGCCGTACGCACGTTGTCGCTCTCCGTCTCGATGGCGGTCAGTGCAGCGAGTTGACCCGCTCCATACAAGAGCGGCTCGGCAGCTTCGACGAGCCCCAGGAAATGGTCGAGATGACGATCGCGAACGCCATCGTGTTCGCCTGCCTCGACCAGCTTCTCCGCGGCGTACTGGCGTACGGATTCGAGTAGCTGATAGCGCGCCATTTCATCTCCTTCCCGTGTGCCCACCAGCGACTTGTTGACCAGATGGCTCAGCAGCTCCAGCACGTCGGCAACGTCGATCTCCGCACCCGACGCAACCGCCTCCGCCTCGGCCAGCGTACAGCCGCCCGCGAACACGGATAGCCTCCTCAACAGTGCACGTTCGGGCGCTGAAAGAAGGTCAAAGCTCCAGTCGATCGCGGCACGCAGCGTCTGCTGGCGCGGCATTGCCGTTCGGCTTCCTCCGGTGAGCAAGCGGAACCGATCATTCAAGCGCGCTTGAATCTGTTGCGCGCTGAGCATCTTGGTGCGGGCTGCCGCCAACTCGATCGCCAGCGGTATGCCGTCCAGCCGGATGCAGATCTCCGCGACCGCTGATGCGTTCTGTCGATCCACCGCAAAGGACGGCTGGGCCGCAATCGCCCGATCGGTGAACAACCGGACCGACTCGTATTGCGATAGACCTTCGGCTGCGGCGAGCGCGCTGACGCCAGCTTCGGGCATCGTGAGGGGTCGTACCGGAAAGACGAGCTCGCCGGGAATGCCCAGCGCCTCGCGGGTCGTCGCGAGAATCGTGATCTCAGGACAACGTGCCAGCAGCCGCTGTGCGATGCGCGCCACTGCCTCGACCATGTGCTCGCAGTTGTCGATGACCAGCAGCACCTGCTTGTCCTTCAGGAAATCCATCAGCACGTCTTCGGGCTTGCGCAAGCCCTCCTCGCGCAGGCCGAAGGTATAGGCCACGGCGCTGGGCAGAAAGGTCGGGTCGGCCACCGGCGCGAGTTCCACGAACCATGCACCGTTGGCGAACTCGCCGAACACCGATGAAGCGGCCTGGATCGACAGCCGGGTCTTGCCAGACCCTCCCGGGCCGGACAGGGTAAGCAGCCTGGTCAGCCGCAGCTGGTCGCGGATCGTCGCAAGTTCGACTTCGCGGCCGATGAAGCTGTTGAGCGGGATGGGAAGATTGTGTGGGGGCGCATGCAGTGCCTTGAGGGCAGGGAACTCGCTGCGCAGCCCGGTCCCCGTGAGTTGGAAGATTCTTTGYGGTTGCGCCAGATCCCTCAGCACATGCTGGCCCAGGTCACGCAACGACACCTCCCGGGGCAACTTGTCACGCACGAGCTCGACCGTCGTCAACGACAGCAACACCTGGCCGCCGTGGCCCGCCGACAGGATGCGCGAAACGCGGCTCAGCGTGATCCCCGAGACATACTCTCCCGACTTGAACTCGCCCTCTCGTACCTCGGCAGCACCGGTGTGCAGGGCCATGCGAACGCTCAGGCAGTCGACCCCATCCCAGCGCTCTGTGCGAAGCGCGCGCTGGGCGTCCAGTGCAGCGGCCAGGCCGTCCGACGCGACCGCGAACGCCGCGCAACAGCCGTCACCGATCACCTGAAACACATAGCCGCCATGCCGCTCGATGCTGGCCGACAGCAGCGCATGGTGGCGCGAAAGGGCGGTCCCCATCGCGTCGGGGAATTGCTGCCATAACCTGGTACTGGCCTCGATGTCAGTAAACAGGAATGTGACCAACCCCGAGGGAAGTCTTGCCATAGGTCACCGCAGGATACGAGCGGACGAATGCGATCTCATGCCTCGACGTGGATGCGGTGCTCTCGCAGCTTCATCGTCAGACCCACCGGCGCCATGGCCAGCTGCAGCAGTTCGCGTGGCTCCTTGCCGTCGAAAGTGCTCACGTCCTGGGCGGCTCAACAGGATCGCCATCGCCATCTTGATTTCGACCAGGGCCAGGTATCGCCCGGGGCAGATGCGCGGGCCGGCACCGAAGGGCATGGAGATGCGCTTGGCCGCGCTGGCGGTCTGCCTGGGGTGGCCCTCGGCCAGCCAGCGTTCGGGCTCGAAGCGCGCGGCGTCGGCGATGTGGGCTTCACTCACCGCATCGCGCCGCATCACCGCCAGCACGACCATGCCGACTGGGATGTGCACGTCACCCAGCGTGGTGTCGCGCAAGGCCTGCATGCCGTTCTGCGGGGCCACCGGTTTCAGGCGCATGGTCTCGTGGGCGCAGGCTTCAACGTAGTCCATCTCACCGATCTGATCGATGCCGGGCGGCTCGCCATCGGCGCACACGCGGCGCACCTCCGCCGTGGCCTTGGCCAGCGCATCAGGGTTTTGCCATAGCAGATGGATCATCCAGGCCAGCGTGTTGGCGGTGGTGTCCTCGCCGGCCAGCAGCATGGTGAGCACGTTGCCCGCCACTTGCTTGTCGTCCATTCCGCTGTCGGGTTCGTCGGCGGCAACCAGCATGGCCTCCAGCAGGTTGGTCGGGTGCTCGCGCAGGGCAGGGTTCTCCTGCAGTCGCCTGCGCCCCTGGGCAATGAAGCCATCGACGGCCGCATTCACCTCGGCAACGCTGCGCACCAGTGCGCGATCTTCCGCCGAGGGGAACCAGCGCCACAAGGGAAGAGGCGCAAAGATGCGCTTGAAGACGGCCGGGAAGATGCGGTTCAGGTGCTTCTGAATCACATCTTCATCGCTCTGCAGCGTATTGACTTCGGCGCCGAACGCCAGGCCGGCGATCGCGTCCACGGTGAATCGCATCAGGTCGGCCTGCAGATCGATGGTCGTGCCGTGAAGCGCAGCCTGATACCAGCGTTCGGCCAGTCGCCGTGCGACGCGTTGCAGCGCAGGGTGATAGCGCTTCACGCTGCCGGGGTCGAAGGCGGCCATCACCATGCGGCGCTGGCGCCGCCAGGTGTCGCCGTTGGCGCCGAACACGCCCCCCGTGAAACCGAGTTCGGTCCACACCTGCTCCATCTTGGTGGTGCGGCGAAAACCGTCGGGGCGGTCACGCAGGGCTGTGGCAATCAATTCATGGTCGCCCACCACCACCGCGCGGCGGGGGCCCAGGCGCAGCTTGAAGATCGGGCCGTGCTCTTCGCACCATTGTTCCAGTTGCAGGTGCAGCCGGGTGGAGTCGACCTGAAGCAGGTTGCCGAACACCGGCACGCCGCGCGGGCCAGGCAGGTCGTCGAACTCGCGAAGCCGGTTCGGCGCAATGGATGTGTTCATGGCTTTGTCCATGTCTATTTGGCGAGAGTCCAGGCGGCGATCTGCTGAACCACCTCGCGATCAAGCCCATTGAAGCCGTGGTAGGCCATGGCCTCGCAGGGGTCGCCCTTGTTGACCCCGCCCTGGAAGGCCAACAACGCCTTCCTCGGCGAGTTCGCGAGTTTGGCCATCAATTCGGGCACATTGGCAAAGGGGCAGAGCGCACAGCCGTCTAGCTCGTGATGCACGACGAGCACGGGGATCCGGATCTTCCCCAGTGGCATTGCAGGGACGGCGCGACTGCTGTCGTCAGTGAGAATGGTCGAGCTCAGGACGATGCCGTCAGGGCCTTCGGGGCCGGACAGCTCGGTGGCGACGTAGGCGGCGGACTGCGTGCCGCGGCTGGTGCCCACCAGCCACACGGGCGCCTTGGTTTGCTCGCGCATCCATGCGATGGCCGCTTTCATGTCTGCCACATGCTCCGGCTTCTGGCGAAAGCCGCCAAGGTAGGGCGGACTCTGCCGATCGGATGGGGCATCGATCACCGCAACCATGAGTCCCTGGTCTGCAAACAACTGCCGCGTGCGAACCAGGAAATTCCCGGCGCCCCAATTGAACGAACCATTGGGGAAGATCTGCAGCCCCCCGTGCCCGCCGGCAATCAGGATCACTGCAGCCTTCGGCGTCGGGGGGGAGAGCACGAGCATTCGCTGCGCCACGCTGGGCCTGGTGGTAATGTCCACCATGCGCTGCGTGGTCTGCGCCTGGACTTGCGAGACGAGTGCAACGAGAAGGCCCGCGAGCCAGGTCCGGGTGCGCATCGAAGATGTCCGGGTGCAAAAGGTTCGACCCTGCTGGATCGTCGAGTATTGGGCAGTTTCACAAGCTCGGCAATACCACTTGTGATGAGGGCGGCGGCCTTGGCTAGGGCGTCTCCGAGGCGTCGAAGTCGAGCTCGACCTTGGCCCCGGTCGGGTCGTGGCAGAACAGCTGCCAGGTCCCTGCGCCGGCCTGCTGCCGCAACTCGTACGCGATGCCGCGCTGGTCGAAGCGGGCCTTGACCGCGCGCAGGTCCTGAGCAGTGAATGCCATGTGGTCGATGACGCCGGTGCGCTGCGCCGGCACCGGCCGGCCGAAATACAGGTGAAGCACGGCCTGCGGACCCCTGCCGTAGAGCCAGGCGCCCGGAAAGCCGAGCTCCGGCCGATGGCCGACGCGCAGGCCGAGCAGGCCGGTGTAGAAGTCCAGCGTCTGCTGCTCGTCCTCCGCGGTGACGGTGAAGTGGTTCATGCCGACGATCATCGAAGTCCCTCCTGTCCGGGTGTCATGGCAGCAGCACCAGCGCACCGATGGTGGCGCGCGATTCGAGCCGCTCGTGCGCCTGCGCCGCCGCCTCGAGCGAGAAGCGCTCGATCGGCGGCAGGCGGATCGCACCGTCGGCGAGCGCCTGCCAGACCCCCTGCGCGCGTTCGGCAAGCTGCGCCGGCGTCGAGACGTAGTCGAACACCACCGGCCGCGAGAAGCTCAGCGACTTGGCCACCAGCGCATCGGGCGGCAGCGGCGCCAGCGGGCCGCTGGCCTGGCCCAGGCTGATCCAGTGGCCGCGGCGCGCGAGCGCGGCGAGATTCTCGTCGCGGGCCGCGTCACCGAGTCCGTCGATCACCACGTCGGCGCCTCCGCAGAGGCGCTGCACCGCATCGGCGAAGCGGTAGTCGCGGGTCACAATCACGTGCTCGCAACCATGCTCGCGCGCGACCCGGGCCTTGTCCTCGCTCGACACCGTGCCGATCACCACCGCACCGAGCCGGCGCGCCCAGGCGCAGACCAGCAGGCCGACACCACCGGCCGCCGCATGCACCAGCAGCCGGGTGCCGCGCTGCACATGGCCGAGGTCGTGCAGCAGGTAGTCGGCCGTGATGCCCTTGAGCAGCAGGGCGGCCGCCGTCTCGTCATCGATCTCGGCCGGCAGCCTCACCACCCAGTCGGCCGGCACGCTGCGCACGCCGCAGTAGGCGCCCGGCACCGGGCCGAGGTAGGCCACGCGATCCCCGGGCAGGAAGCCGCTGACCTCGGGACCGACGTCGAGCACACCGCCCGCCGCCTCCATGCCGAGCACGCCGGGCGACCCCGCCGAGACCGGCAGCATCGACGGCACCCAGCCGCGTCGCAGGTAGACGTCGATGAAATTGACGCCCACCGCCCGCTGCCGGATGCGCACTTCGCCGGCGCCCGGCACAGCGGCCTCGGCGTCCTGCGGCCGCAGTTCCTCCGGGCCGCCGTAGCGGGCGAGGGCGATGCGCCGCGTCGCCACGGGCAGCGCCGTCGGCATCGCGGCGGCAGCCGGAGCGCGCCGGTCGACGCCGCCGCGCAGGTAGCGCCGCAGATCCTCGAAGCCGGTCTCGTAGACGCCCTGCGCCACGGTGTCCCGCAGTTCGCGCTCCAGGCCCGCGGGGGTCGCGAAGCTCGACTCCCAATGCCAGAACGTCCGGTTGCCATCGGTCACCGGCTTGAGCGTCACGGTCGCCACGTAGCGCTGCAGCGGCAGGCTGGCCTCGACGATGCAGTAGGTGCTCTTGTGCTCGCTGTCCGACAGGGTCAGCAGCTGCTCGCGGAGGTGGTTGCCGTCCTTGAGCCTGAAGTTGCGCACGCAGCCGACCTGGTCGCTGCGCTCGCCGCCTTCGATGTGGCTGTCGGCGATCGCGCTGTGCCACTGGTCGTGGCTGTTGAAGTCGCGCAGCACCGCCCAGACGCGCTCGATGGGCGCGTCGATGATCGCCGAGCGGACGACCTTCTGCAGCATGGCTCAGCGCAGCGAGCGCCGCTTCAGCGCATCGAAGCCGGCCTGGAAGACGCCGTTGCCGATGGATTCGGTCAGCTCGCGCTCGCGGCCGGCCTCGCAATCGAACTCAGCGCTCCATTCTACAAAGCAGCGTCCGCCGTCGGTCACCGGCGTGAGCTTGAGGGTGGCGACGTAGTTCGCGACGCCCATCGGGCTCTCGAGGATCTCGTAGGTGCAGCTGTAGTCGTAGTCGGAAAGCGCCAACAGCTTCTCGCGGATCATGCCGCCGTCCTTGAGGTGGAAGTGGCGGATGCAGCCGACGCGGTCGGCCGGCTGGCCGTTCTCGATCCGGCTGTCGGCGATCGCCGGATGCCATTGCGGCAGGCCGTTGAAGTCGCGCACCCGCGTCCAGACGCTGTCGGCGCTGGCATCGATGACGCTCGAGACGTAGACGTTCACCATGCACTATTCCTTCGGCGCGGTCGAGGGCAGGGCAGCGTGCGAGCCGCTCACGTCGCCGACCAGGCGCTGGATGTCGCCGCCCTCGATGCCGATCTCGCGCAGCAGCTGGTCGACCAAGGGCGCCTGGGCCCGGAAGCGCAGCGCCGAGTTGACCAAGCCGTCGGCGAAGCCGCCGCCGTCACCGCTGCGCGCGCCGTCGCCCGACGAACCGCCGAGCCCGTCCACATGCAGGATCTTGATGCCCTCGATGCGCTCCAGCGGCCGCACCGACTCGCGGATGATGGCCTCGGCCTTCTCGACCAGCTTCATGCGCAGCGCCGACATGCGGGCCTCGGGCGTCAGCATGTTGTGCGACTCGTTCATCATGCGCGCCGCGTCGGCCTCGATCTCGGCCCGCACCCGCATCGCCATCGAGCGGATCTTGTCGGCGTCGGCATCGGCCTCGGCCTGCGCGCGCACCGCGGCGCCGCGGGCGGCACTGGCGTCGCTCTCGGCCTGCGCCGCCGACGTGAGCCGCAGCGCATCGCGCTCGGCAATCTGCTGGGCGCCGATCAACTCGATCGCCTTCTTGCGCTCGGCCATCTCGACCTCACGCGCGGTGAACACCTTTTCTTCCGCCGACACGGCCAGCGCCCGCGCGATCTCGGCCTCGGCCTGGGCCTCGCTCTGGGCCTTGCTCTCGCGCGCGACCGAGATCGCGCGCTGCTGCTCGGCCAGTTCGAGCGACATGCGGCGCTCGATCTCGGCGCCCTGGATCGCACGCTCCTTGCCGATGCGCTCCTCCTCCAGCGTCTGCTCGGAGCGGATGCGGGCCTGGTCGATGCTCTGCCTGGCGGCGATCTGCGCCGCCTCGGCGTCCTGCTCGCGCTGCGCCCGCTCGGCCGACACTTCGGCGCGCTGCCGGGCGCGGGCGATCTCGAGTTCGCGCTGCTGGGCCAGGCGCGCATGCTCGCCTTCGCGGTCGATGTTCAACGACAGCTTTTCGGCCTCGAGGTTCTTGTTGCGGATCGCGATCAATGTGTCCTGCTCGACGTCGTTGCGCTGCTTCTTGCGGTGCTCGATCTGCTCGGTCAGGCGCGTCAGGCCCTCGGCGTCGAAGGCGTTGCTGGGGTTGAAGAACTCCATGCCGGTCTGGTCGAGCTGGGTCAGCGAGGCGGCTTCGAGCTCGAGGCCGTTCTTGGTCAGGTCCTCGGAAACGGCATCGCGCACGCGCTTGACATAGGCGCCGCGCTTCTCGTGCAGTTCTTCCATCGTCATCTCGGCGGCCGCGGTGCGCAGCGCGTCGACGAACTTGCCCTCCACCAGTTCCTTGAGCTGGTCCGGCTCCATGGTCCGCAGGCCCAGCGTCTGCGCCGCCGCGGCGACCGCCTCCTCGCTGGTCGCCACCCGCACATAGAACTCGGCGATCACGTCGACCCGCATCCGGTCCTTGGTGATCAGTGCCTTGTCGCGGCCGCGGTTGACCTCTAGGCGCAGCGTGTTCATGTTGACCGGAATGACGTCGTGCACGATCGGCAGCACGAAGGCGCCGCCCCCGAGCACCACCTTCTGCCCGCCCAGGCCGGTGCGCACGAAGGAGCGCTCCTTCGAGCTGCGCAGGTACAGCCAATGCAGCAGCCAGACCGCGACCGCGACGACGATCGCGACCACGATCAGGCCGAGGATGAAACTTCCGAATTGAGCGCCTGACATGGATCTCGTCTCCTGTTTATCTCGTGATCTGAACGAAGCGCCGCGTGGTCTCGGTCAGCGCCACCTCGGTCGGCAGCCGCTCCATCGAGCTGGCGCCGTAGAAGCCGTGGCACGCGGGACAGCGCGACAGAACGTAGCGCGCATCCTCCGGCGTGGCGATCGGGCCGCCGTGGCAGAGCACGATCGCCTCGGGGTTGACTTCGCGCGCGGCCGCCGCCCAGGCATTGATGCGCGGCACGCAGTCGGCCAGCGTGAGCGCGGTGCCGGCACCGATGGCGCCGCCGGTCGTGAGGCCGAGGTGGCAGACCACGATGTCGGCGCCGGCCGTGGCCATGGCGCGCGCATCGGCCTCGCAAAACACATAGGGCGTGGTCAGCAGGTCGAGCGCGCGGGCGCGCGCGATCAGCTCGACCTCGAGCCCATAGCCCATGCCGGTCTCCTCGAGATTGGCCCGGAAGACGCCGTCGATGAGGCCGACGGTCGGGAAGTTCTGCACGCCAGAGAAGCCCAGCGACACCAGCCGGGCCAGGAACTCGTCCGCAATCATGAACGGATCGGTGCCGTTGACACCGGCCAGCACCGGCGTGTGCTTGACGACCGGCAGCACCTCTCGCGCCATTTCGCAGACGATCTCGTTGGCGTTGCCGTAGGCCATCAGGCCCGCCAGCGAGCCGCGGCCGGCCATGCGGTAGCGGCCCGAGTTGTAGATCACGATCAGGTCGATGCCGCCGGCCTCCTCGCACTTGGCCGACAGGCCAGTGCCGGCGCCACCGCCGATGATCGGCTGGCCGGCGTCGATCTTGGCGCGCAGCCGTGTCAGCAGGGTCGAGCGGGAGATGCGGGGCATGGGCTGTTCCTCCTTGTTGCCGCTCAGGCGCGCCGGGCGCTGGCCGGCTTCCGCGACACTTCGTGCCACGCGCCGACCAGCGCCTCCGCGAAGGCTTCGTCGTTGATGTGCAGGGGCAGGCGAATCAGCTTGCGGTCGGGGCCGCTTCGAAAGGCGCTCTCGATGCTGCGGAACAGAAGCTGGTCGGCCTCCRGATCATGGAAGGGCTGGCCGGGCCGGTCGATCGCTGAGACGCCGCCCTCAGGAATCAGGAAGCGCAYCGGCCCGCGCATCGCATTGAGCTTGGCGGCGATGAACTCGCCGATCGCGCGGCATTCGTCGGCCGAGGTCCGCATCAGCGTCACGGTCGGGTTGTGGCGATACAGCCGCCGGCCCTTGAAGCGCTCGGGCACCGTGTCCCAGGCGCCGAAATTGACCATGTCGAGCGCGCCGCAGGAGCCCACGTACGGTAGCGCATGGCGGGCGAACACATCGAGCCGGGTCGGGCCGGCCGACAACACGCCGCCGACGATCTCGTCGGCGATCTCGGTGGTCGAGACATCGATCACGCCGGCGATCAGGCCCGACTCGGCAAGCTTCTCCATCGACTGGCCGCCGACGCCGGTGGCATGGAACACCAGGCAGTCCCAGTGGTCTTCGAGCCGATGCGTGACCGCCTGCACGCAGGGCGTGGTGACGCCGAACATGGTCAGTCCGATCGCCGCCTTGGTGATGGTCGATGCCGCCGGCGGATGGGCGATCATGCCGGCCAGCGCGTGGGCCGCATTGGCCAGCACGAGCTCGCTGATGCGATGGATTCCCTGCACGTCGGTGACCGAATACATCATGCAGATGTCGCTCGGTCCGACGTAAGGACGCGTGTCGCCGCTGGCCATGGTCGAGACCATCATCTTGGGCAGGCCGATCGGCAGTGCGCGCATGCCCTGCGTCGCCATCGAGGTGCCGCCGGAGCCACCGGCCGAGATGATGCCGCCGAGGTCGCGGCGCGTGCTCAAAAAGGACTCGAAGGCCAGCGCCATCGCGGCCATCGCTCTGCCGCGGTCGTTGCTGAACACCGCAGACTCGCCCTGCGGATGATGCCGCGCCACCTCGCGCGGATGCACGCTGGCCGGCGAGGGCTTGCCCGAGGTCGACAGGTCGACCGTGACCACGCGCAGGCCGAGCTTCTCGAGACATTGGCGCAGGAAGGCCAGCTCGCGGCCCTTGGTGTCGAAGGTACCCGCGACGTAGGCGGAACGCTCGCTGCTGGCGGCGACCGGGAACTCGAACACGCGCGGCGAGGGGGCCGCCAGTGGGGCCACTGCAGCTTCGGGCGCGATCGGTGCCGCCGCGATGCGGACGATGTCGGCCACCGGCGCCGCGGTGCCGCCGGCATTCCAGCGCGTGAAGCCGCGCACCGTGCTCGGCGCCAGGTCGTCGAGCGAGGGGGCGCCGTCGCCGTGCGCGCGGCGCACCTTGAAGACCTGGGTGGCCGCGGAACTTTGGTCGACCGCAGGCGGCGCCGTGTCGTCCTCCTCGCCGTGGCCGCCCGAGCGCACGCCGAGCAGCCGCTCCTGCAGCGCGCGGTCGGCGGCCAGCTCGGACGCCGGCATCTGCTGCGCGATGCGCCCGTTGACCATCAGGCCGATGCGGTCGGCCACCGAGATCGCGACCCCGAGGTTCTGCTCGATCAGCAGCACCGCGATGCGGCCCTCGACTGCCAGCTCGCGCAGCGCCTGCGCCACCTGCTCGACGATCACCGGCGCCAGGCCTTCGGTGGGCTCGTCCATCACCAGCAGCCTGGGGTTCAGCAGCAGCGCGCGACCGATCGCCAGCATCTGCTGTTCGCCGCCCGACAACTGGGCGCCGCCGTGGCCGCGGCGTTCGGCCAGCCGCGGGAACATCGCATAGACGCGGTCGACCTCGCGCCGTCGGCCGGCCACCAGCCGCAGGGTCTCGTCGACCGACAGCGAGGGCCACACGCGGCGGCCCTGCGGCACGTAGGCGATGCCGCGCTTGGTGATCTCGTTCGGCGCCAGGCCGAGGATCTCCTCGCCCGCGAGCCGGATGCTGCCGCGCGCCGGCACCAGGCCGGTGATCGCATTGCACAGCGTGGTCTTTCCCATGCCGTTGCGGCCGACGATGCCGAGCACGCCCTGGTCGATCGACAGGTTCACGCCCTGCAGCGCATGGGCGCGCCCATAGTAGACGTCGAGGCCTTCGACCACCAGCACCGGGCCGCGGGTCTTCTCCCTCTCGGGCTCGCGTTCGCGTCCGAACCAGGCCATCAGTGCTTGCTCCCCATGTAGATCGCTTGCACCTCGGCGTCGTTCTCGATCTCCGTCGGTGTGCCGGTGCGCAGCACGCGGCCGTTGTGCATCACGGTCACGCGGTCGACCACGCGCAGCGCGATGTCGAGGTCGTGCTCGATCAGCACGAAGCTCATGTGCGCCGGCAGCGAGCCCAGCAGCGCGACCAGTTCGCGCCGCTCGACCGGCGACAGGCCCGCGGCCGGCTCGTCGAACAGGATCAGACGCGGTGCGCCGGCCAGCGCCATGCCGATCTCCAGCTGGCGCTGCTGCCCGTGCGCCAGGTTGGCGACCCGCTCGTCGGCGATGTGGCTCAGGCGCGCGCGCTCGAGCAGGTCGCGGGTGGCGCGGGTCGAGGCATGCCCGACGCGCGCGCGCAGGAAACTGAAGCGGCCGCTGGCGACACCGCGCACCGCGAGGAACAGGTTGTCGCGAACCGTCAGGTCGCGGAACAGCAGCGAGGACTGGTAKGTGCGGCGCAGGCCCTTGCGGATGCGGTCGTGCGGCGGCAGTTCGGTGATGTCCTCGCCGAAGAAATGGATGCGCCCCGCGGTCGGCGGGAAGTCGCCCGTGATGGCGTTGAAGAGCGTCGTCTTGCCGGCCCCGTTGGAGCCGAGGATCGCGTACTTCTGGCCGGCCGCGACAGTGAGCGAAACGTCGTCGACCGCGCGCAGCGCGCCGAAGGCACGCGTCACCCCGTCCAGCCGCAGCGCATCGCCCGAGAGCAGCTGCGCGCCGGCGCCGGCGCCGGCAGCCGCGCCGCCGCGCGATGCGGCCGGCCTGAGCGGGGTGATCGTGGCCATGCCTCTTGCGGCCTACGTCCTGCAGTCAGGGACGTCGCGCGAGCCCAGGCCCATCTTCTTGAATTCGGCCTCGGGCAGTCCC
>NZ_JBFUIU010000128.1:0-15779 GCF_056401695.1 Variovorax sp. P4_D9 | reverse complement strand
GCCTGGCCATCCAGCGCGCCATCGGGTCGGTGACCTGCTGCACCGTGAAGGACAGCCGCGTCACGTAGGACGAGGCGCTCGTGATGGCGGAGGAGGCCGCGTTCATCACGAGGGTCGGGACCTTGGCCTGGGTGGCGATCGCCGCGACGGCGTAGGCGTTGGGGCTGAAGTCCAGGCCGGTGATGACGCTGACCTTGTCGCGCACCACCAGTTCCTGCGCGATGCGCTTGGCGGCATCGGGCGCCGGGCCCGCGGTGTCCTTCTTGATGATCTCGACCGGGCGGGCGGCKATCTTGCCGCCGTGCTCCTTGAGGTACAGCGCGACGCCGGCGTCGAACTGGCGCCCGTAGTCGGCGTAGGGGCCCGAATAGGTCGCGATCATGCCGATCCGCAGCGGCTCGTCGGCCGCGTGCGCGCCGGTCATGGCACCGAAGGCGCCGAGGCAGGCCAGCGTCAGGGCGCCAAGCGCCTTTCTCTTGTTCATCGTCATCGTGGAAGCTCCGTTCAGTGAAACCGGCGAACCGGCAGGCAAGGGGTGATCAGGGGGCCGACTTGAGGTCGAAGGATTCGTCGGCGAGCTGGCTGGCGCTGAAGCGGGCACGGGCGCCGATCAGCTTTCGGCTCTGCATGTGCTCGGCCGGCTTGTTGACCGAGTGCGCGGCCACGAGCGTGTCGTGTCTCAGGTAGAACACGCTGAAGCGGTCGCTGGCCATGTCGCCGCGCAGCACGACCTCGTCGCCCGGCGCGGCCAGGCCGGCCATCTGGAACTTGAGCTCGAATTGGTCGCTCCAGAACCAGGGTACGGCCGTGCAGGGCTGGTCGCGCCCGACGATCAGCGAGGCCAGCGCCCTGGCGCCCTCGTTGGCCGACTGGATCGATTCAAGCCGCATGCGCGCCGGCGCGCCGTGCGCCGGCGGCAGCGCCATGTTGGCGACGTCCCCTGCGGCCAGCACGCGCGGCGCCGACGTGCGGCCGAGCATGTCGACCAGGATGCCGTTGTTGATCGCGATGCCGGCCTGCTGCGCCAGTTCGGCATTTGGCAGCACGCCGATGCCGAGCACCACCAGGTCGCAGTCGATGCGCGTGCCGTCGTCCAGCTCGACCGCAGCCACGCGCCCCTGGCTTCCATGCAGCGCGCGCACGCCACGCCCGGTGAGGAGATTGACGCCGCGGCTCCGGTGCGCGTTTTCCACGTAGGCCGACATCGCGGGTGGGAGGGCGCGGGTCAGAAGATGGGGTTGCGCCTCGACCACAGTGACCGCCACGCCCCGCGAGCGCAGCCCCGATGCCACTTCGAGGCCAATAAAGCCGCCGCCTATTACGCAGGCGCATTGGGTGCGCTCCGCGGCATCGGCGATGCGCAGCGCGTCATCGAGAGTGCGCAGGTTGAAGACGCCTTCTAGTTCCGAGCCTGGAAGCGATATCGGCCTGCAGCGTGCACCGGTGGCCAACGCCAGCCAGCTGTAGTCGAGCTTCGCGCCATCGTCGAGCGTCACGGTGCGCGCTCCGGCGTCCATTGCCTCCACGCGGCGACCCAGCAGGACCTCGATGTCATTCTGTGTAAAGAAGTCCGGGCCGCGCAGCGCGAGCTGGTCGACGCCGGTCTTTCCGGTCAACAGGCCCTTCGATAGCGGCGGACGCTGGTAGGGCGCATGCGCTTCGTCACCGACGATCATGATGCGCTCCGCGAAACCGAGTTCGCGTGCGGTGGCGGCGATCTGGACGCCGGCGTACGAGGCGCCAACGATCACGAGGGGAGGGGCGGTGGACATCAGCTTTGCGTTTCCGGAACGCGCACGGTCATGCCGTCCAGCTCGGCGGTCATCGAGAGCTGGCAGCTCAGGCGGCTGGTAGCGAGACGCTCGGATGCGACGCCGTCCAGCAACTCGTTCTCGATCTCGTCCACTGGCGGAAGACGATCGAAAAACGCCTCGTCCACATAGACGTGGCATGTCGCGCAGGAGCAGGACCCGCCGCACTCCGCATCGATGCCGCGGACATTGCCGCGAATGGCGTTCTCCATCACGCTTGAGCCGATCTTGGCTTCGACGCTGCGATTGCTGCCGTCTTTGAGGATGTAATGGATCAGGGGCATGACGGTCTCCTTAGTACATGTCGAAGTACTCGCGGTGTTCCCACTCGCTGACTTCGAGGTTGAAGCGGGCGATTTCCGCTTCCTTGATGTGGCAGAGGTAGTCGACGAAGGTCTTGCCCATCTGGGCGTTGAGCATCTCGTCGTTGCGCAGGCATGCCAGCGCTTCGCCAAGCGAACGCGGCAACTGCTCGGCCGGTGTCTCGTAGGGCGCGTCGGCGGACGGACCCGGATCCGTCTTGTTGCGCATGCCGTCGAGGCCTGAAAACAGCTGCGACGCCAGATAGAGGTAGGGATTGGCGGTCGGCTCGCCGACCCGGTTCTCGATCCGGGTCGCGCTCTGGCCGGCGCCGCCCAGCACGCGCAGCATCGCGCCGCGGTTGTCGCGGGCCCAGATCGCGCGGTCCGGTGCCAGCGAGAAAGGGCGGTAGCGTCGATAGCCGTTGATCGTCGGGCTGGCCAGCGCGGCTGAACCGCAGGCATGTTCCTTCAGTCCGCCGAGGTAGTGCAGGCCGATCTCGCTCAGGTCCTGGCCGGGCTCGGCGGGCATGAAGGCGTTGACGCCATCGCTCTTGCGGCGCAGCGACTGGTGCAGGTGCCAGCCGCTCGACATCACGTTCGGGATGCGCGGCCGGCACATGAATGTCGCGTGGTAGCCGGCCCGCTGGCAGATCTGCTTGATCGCGCTGCGCAGCAGAACCATGGTGTCGGCCGGCAGCACGCCGGCCGTGGGGCCGAAGGTCAGCTCGAACTGGCTCGGCCCGAACTCGATCTCGAGCGAGCGCAGCGGCAGGCCGAGCGCGATCAGCTGCGAGCGCAGCAGCTCCATCACGGCATCGACGCGGTCGTAGCGCAGCTCGGTCAGGTATTGGTGGCCGTGCGACAGCAGCGACACGCGCGGCGGCTCGCCGGGCTGGCCCGAATCGGCCAGGCCCAGGCGCGGGTCCTCGAGCTTGAAGACATGGAACTCGACCTCGAGGCCGGCGATGAAGTCGAGCCCCAGCTCGCCGAGCTGCTGCACGGCGCGCTGCAGGATCTGCCGCGTGGCGTAGGGGCAGGGCTTGCCGTCGGCCATGTAGGCGTCGCACAGGACCCAGCCCGAGCGCGGCGCCCACGGCAGCACCTTGAAGGTCGAGGGGTCGGCCACGACCGTGAAATCGGCGCCGCCCTGGAAGCCCTCGATGGCGAAGCCGCCGCMGGCCGCGAACACCGGGAACACGGTCTTGTGCGAGGTGTCCTTGGCCAGCAGGGTGGAGGTGAGGTTGACGCCGTCCCACAGCGCGGCGCGCGCCTCGCTGGCTACCAGGGTCTTGCCGCGCAACAGGCCGTGCTGGTCGGGCCAGGCGAAGCGCACGACGTCGACTTCGCCGGCATCGATGCGGCGCACCAGTTCCTGGGCCTGCTTCAGCTGATCGTCGGACCAGAGGCCGTGGCGGTCTACAAAGGAGCTCATGGCGTGGCCGTCTTCAGGCAGCAGACAGGCGGGCCGAGGCCCAGTCCGACTTGAGGCGCCGCTCACGGTCGGCGCTCTGCCAGTAGCCGTCGGTGTTGCCGGCTTCGCCGATGCCGTCGATCGACGGCGGTCCGGTGAGTGCGCTGGCCTGCGTGGCATCGATCAGCATCGGCGCACTCTCGCCGGCCTGCGTGCTCTCGATGGCCTTCACCAGCATGCGGCGGTAGGTGATGATGCCCTTGTCGGTGCTGCCCAGGTGTTCGCGCRTGCGGTCCTGGATCGGCCCCTGCGATTCGATCGCCCACTGGTCGTGCACGTTGATGTCGTCGCCCATGCCGGTGTAGGTCTCGGTCAGCTGCTCCTCGACATTGAAGCCGTAGTTGTTGCGCTTGTTCTTGCGCGAGGTGTAGTCGGGCAGCTCGTAGAGCTCGAGCCGCTGGTCGCGCATCTGCTGCTTGTCGACCGGGCCGGTGAAGCTGGTGAAGATCGCATACCAGTAGCAGTGCGTGTCGTCGACTGGCACGTGCCATTGCGAGATCGTCATCTCGGCGCTCATGGGGATCACGAAGGCCTGCGGGAACACCACGTTGGTCACCCGCACGTGGGTCTGCGTCTCCGAGAGCTTGCGCAGCGCGGTCAGGCGCATGCCGTAGTCGGTCGGCTCGACGCTGATGTCCGGGCGGTCGTATTCGCGCAGCACCTTGGTGATCGGCAWGTCCGAGTCGGCCGAGGCGCCGCGGAACTGCTTGCCGTAGCTTTCCGAGGTGTCGGCGTCCTCGAAAAAGCGGTGCAGGTAGGAGGCATGCGCGGGGTCGATGCCGACCTCGAGCGCCTGCAGCCAGTTGCACTCGAACAGGCCCTTGAAGGCGAAGGTGTGCGAGTCGGGGGCGACGAAGCAATCGAACTTGGGGAAGGCCGGCGGCTCGCCTTCGCCGATGTAGGCGAACACGGTGCCGGCGCGCTCGACCACCGGATAGGCCGATTGCCGGATGCGGCTGCAGAGCTTGCTGCCCACGGGCTCGGCCGGGGTCTCGAGGCAGTTGCCCTTGGCGTCGAACAGCCAGCCATGGAAGGCACAGCGGATGCCGCCGTCCTCGAGACGTCCGAATGCCAGGTCGGCGCCGCGGTGCGGGCAATCGCGGTCGAGCATGCCGAGCTGGCCCTTGTCGTCGCGGAACAGCACGAAGTGCTGGCCCATCAGCTGCACCGGCCTGAGCGGGCGCGGGCCGGCGAGTTCATCGGCCAGGGCCACGGGTTGCCAGTAGCGGCGCAGCAGCGTTCCGGCGGGGGTGCCCCGGCCGATCCGGGTCATGAAATCATTTTGTTCAGCGCTGATCATGGGAGGTGCTCCATCGAAGGTTGATTGGTGGGAAGCATTACTGCATGCAATTGCATACATTATCGAAGCTGATCCTGTTCGAGGTCAATAATGTTTGACTCATTTCGGCCTTCAGAGGCCTTAAGATAAGGGTTAACACCTAATATTCGATGCATCTTTGAGGTGCATCGGACAGCGATGAATGCACTGTGTTCTTGATGCATGCAATAATTGGACCAATGCCAGTTTCATGTGTGCAGCGGCGTTCGTTCTCCTTAGAATCGAGTCATTCCTTCGCTTCGCCGACCCCAGATGGACTCCCAACAATCCCGCGTGCTGGTTCAACTCCGCGACTTGATCCTCAAGGGCGAATTCGTGCCCGGCGAGCGGCTGGCCGAGATCCCGCTGGCGGAAAAGCTCGGCGCCTCGCGCACGCCGGTGCGGCTGGCGCTGACCAGCCTGGAGCACGAGGGCCTGATCGAACAGTCGCCGAGCGGCGGCTATCAGATGCGCCGCTTCACTTCGCAGGAGATTGCCGACGCGATCCGCGTGCGCGGCGTGATCGAGGGCTTCGCCGCGCGCCTGCTGGCGGAGGACGGTGCCTCGCGACAGCTGCTGCGCGAGCTGCACGAGTGCCTCGACGACGGCGACAAGGCGGTCAACAAGGCCGAGATGGACCTCGACGACTACACGGCCTATGTCGAGATGAACGACCGCTTCCACAAGCTGATCATGCAGGGCTGCGGCAACGTCGCGCTGCAGCGCGTGATGGACATGCTCGACGGCCAGCCCTTCGCGTCGCCGAGCGCGATGCTGCCGATGCAGTCGTCGATGGAAGAAGGGCACCAGTGGATGAAGCAGGCCCACCGCACGCACCACGCGATGGTGCAGGCCATCGAGCGCGGCCAGGGTTCGCGTGCCCAGGCGCTGGGCGAGGAGCACGTCGAGATCGCGCGCATGAACCTCGAGTACGCGCTCGAGCGGCCCGAACTCGCGGCCGAGCTGATGCCAGGGATGCGGCTTGTGTCGGGGAAGACGCGCGGGTAGTGCTGGCGCCAACACCAGAGACGCTGACCTGACACTGACCGTGTCGGCGTCGTGGCTCCCTCGGGGGGTGGTCGCAATCTGCAGGATGGCAGGCTTCTAATTCGCTCCTCGGGCCGGCCGGGCGCCATTCCTGAAGCCGGGGCCCGGGGCCTTCCAAGGAGAACGCCATGTCATTTCCCCCTGTCTCCGGCCGGCGATCCGAAGGGCCGGCGATGCGCTTTCAACCGATGTGCTGCTTCATCGTCCCACCCGGCGTGCTGAAAAAATATTCGCGCGACCCGGCGATCGACGCCGCAACCCGCAAGACGCTGCAGGACACCTATGTGGAGACCGAACGGCTGCGCGGCCTGCGTGAAGCACATCGCATTGCCACCCTGCGCGATCCCGAGCGCTTCCTGGCCGGCGCCGCGGTCCATGTTCCGGCCCAGCACCTGTTCGACTGCATGCATCGCAAGGGTCTTCCAGGCAAGGCGGTGCCGACGCCGAGCGGCGGCTTCAAGACCGTGTTCGACACCACCGCCAAGGTGGTGGAGTTCTACAAGACCGTGCTCGGCCGCAATTCGGTCGACAACAAGGGCTTCGACCTGGTGTCCAGCCTTCACTACTCCAAGAACTACGACAACGCCTTCTGGAACGGCTCGCAGATGGTGTATGGGGACGGCGACGGCAAGCTGTTCGGCGAGATGTACCTGTCGGCGGACGTGATCGGGCATGAGCTGACCCATGGCGTGACGCAGAACCTCAGCGCGCTGCGCTACGAGGGCGAGTCGGGCGCGCTGAACGAGAGCATCAGCGATGTCTTCGGCGCCGTGTTCAACCAGTGGCTCAACAACTGGCCCGTGACCGAGGCGCGCGGCTGGCTGGTCGGCGCTGGCATCGTGGCGCCCCCCGCAGAGGCCAAGGGCTTCACCTGCCTGCGCGACATGGCCCAGCCCTCCGCCGCGCATTGCCTGTCGCCGCAGCCCGAGCTCTACAGCCAGCTCGATCCCACCGCGGACGTGCACGAGAACAGCGGCGTGCCCGAACAAGGCATTCGCCACTTTCGCGCGCGCGGCAGGCGGCCAGGCATGGGGCAATGCCATCAAGGTCTGGTACGACACCTGCATCAACCGTGCGCTGCGCAGCGACGCGACCTTCAGCGAGTTCGCCGCGCTGACCCTCGCCTCGGCGCAGAAGTTCGGCGGCGCGGCGCTGGAGACCCAGTGCCGGAGCGCCTGGAGCGAGGTCGGCGTCGCGCTTCCGAGCCATGACGCAGCCTGAGGATCCGGCCCGGACCACGGTGCGCAGCGTGCGCATCGAGCGCCGTGGCGGCCTGGCCGGGCTGGCCGTGAACGCCAGGCATGACTATGCGGCGCTCAGCGCGGCGCAGAAGCAGGCGTTGGGACAGTTGATCAGGGCGGCGGCGTCGAAGGGGCAGCCGGCCGCTGCCCGCGGCGCGCCTGCCGGCCCGGCGCCCGGTGCGGATCGATTCGGCTATCGCCTCCACGTCGAGGACTCGGCCGGCGGGGAGCAGGTGCTCGACGTCTCGGACGATGCCATGCCTGCCGCCCTCGAATCGCTCGCCAAGCCTTCGCTGCCCTGAGCTTCACGCCTCGATTCCTGATGCACTGCATGGACAATAGGCGGTCGCTCCTTGTGGCTCGAGGACTACAGCGGGCTCAAGGACCTGGTCGATGAATGGCGGGCGGCTGGCGTCACCGACCTGGCCGCGCACCTCGCCGCGGATCCGGCCCGGGTCCGCGACTGCATGGGGCGCTACAAGGTCCTGCGCGTCAACCCAGCACACGCTGAGCCCGTTCGGGGCACCGCGCCACGAAGCCCTGTTGGCCTCGCTGGGCGGAACCTGCCGGGCCACGAATCGCGCTGGGACCGCGTGCTGGTGTCGCTGGAAGACATCACGGCCCGCGTCACACCTATCGCGAGCGCACGGAAGCCGAGCGCTATGCGCGCGACCCCTTCGGCCATTCGCCGGTCTCGCTGTGGGTCGAGGATTTCAGCGCCGTCAAGCAGCTGCTCGACGAGATCCGGCAGCGCGGCATCACCGATTTCACGACCTTCATCAAGGTGCATCCCGAATTCGTCACCCGCTGCATGCAGGAAATCCGCGTGATCGACGTCAACCGCGAGACGCTGCGGATGTTCGGCGCCGCCGACACGCCCGACCTGCTGCGCAACATCAACAAGGTGTTTCGTGGCGAGATGCAGGATTCCTTCGCCGAGCAGCTGCGCGACCTCTGGGACAACAAGACCTCGCAGCAGCGCGAGGTCGTCAACTACTCGCTGAGCGGCGACCTGATCAACATCCACATTCAGTTCACCGTGCTGCAGCACCTGCAGCACCTGCAGCCCTGGGACCTGGTGCTGGTGTCGCTGGTCGACATCACGGCGCGCAAGAAGGCCGCGCGAGCGCATCCTGTCGCTGCTCGACCTCAACAAACAGTTCCACGCCGGGCAGAGCGGGCACGTCATCAGCCTCGCGATCGGCGTCGCGACCTGCGCTTCGGGGGACCAGCTGGAAGCAGCATTGCTGCGCGCCGACCGCGCCATGACGAGGACAATTCGCGGTTCTACGCGGGCGCCAACGCGTGGGACACCGCGCGCTCCGCGGCCGCCGCGCCGGCGGCAGGGGGGGCGTGGCACGCATCCTGCGAAGCGATGGCATGCTCCCTTTCGTGATCGAACCATTTCCACAACGGCTGCGCAGGTGGGGCTCGGGCCAGGCCCAGGCGCTGCGGGTGTTGCTGACCCTCAGCAGCCTGATGGCGGCGTGCGGCGCCGTTGGGCGGATGGAGGCCGTGACTCCGCTGTTCCTCGGAGCGATCGCGAGTGCGCTGGCCGAAACCGACGACAGCGGGYGGGGGCGCTACCGCACCCAGATGGTCACGCTGGCCTGCTTCGCGGGGGCTGCCTTCGCGGTGTCGGCTTTGATCGACATGCCCGTCCTGTTCATCACCGGCCTCGCGCTCGCGGCGTTCTGGCTGACGATGCTCGGGGCGGTCGAGGCGCGCTACAAGGCGATCGGCTACGCGACGCTGATCCTCGCGATGTACGCCACGCTCGGCATCGGCAACCACCCGCTCGCGGGTCCGGCCGAACGCCGCCTGGAGCTGCTGCTGCTGCTCGCCGGCGCCGCCTGGTACGGTGTCTTCTCGGTGGCCTGGTGCGTGGCCTTTCCGGCCCAGCCGGTGCAGGCGCGCCTGGCCCGGTTGTATGTGGTGCTGGGCCACTATGTGCGTTTCAAGGCTTCGCTGTTCGAGCCGCTGCGCGGCATCGACATCGAGCGCAAGCGGCTGTCGCTGTCGCAGCTCAATGCGGACGTGGTGGCCGAACTCAATGCCGCCAAGGAGAGCATCTTCAGGCGCATCGGTGCCCGCGCGCCGACCGGGCGGATCGCGCGCTACCGCGGCCTCTACTTGATCGCGCAGGATGTGCACGAGCGCGCGAGCTCGTCCCATAACGACTACAACGCGTTGGCGGACGCCTTCTTCCACAGCGACCTGCTGTACCGTTGCCAGCGCGTGCTGCGGCTGCAGGGGGAGGCCTGCGAACGGCTCGGGCTGTCGATCGAGCGGCGCGAGCCCTTCGCCGCCGACGGCGCGACGGTGCAGGCGCTGGCCGACCTGCGCAGCGCGATCGCGCACGAGCGCTCGCACGCCGCCGAACCGGCGCGACAGGCGCTGCTGGCATCGGTCGAGGCGCTCGCGCGCAACCTGGAGCAGCTCGACGGCCAGCTGGCCGGCGCCACCGAGCCGGCGGCCCGGGCCGGACGCACGGACATGGGGCTGTTCGATCGTTCGCCGCGCTCCTGGCGCGATGCGCTCGAGCGGGTCCGGCGCCAGCTCACGCCGCAATCGCCCTTGTTCCGCCACGCGCTGCGACTGGCCGTCGCGCTGGTGGCCGGCTATGGCTTGATGCGCCTGATCCATCCCGCCCAGGGCTACTGGATTCTGCTGACCACGCTCTTCGTCTGCCAGCAGACCTGGGGCGACACCGTGTCGCGCATGGGCCAGCGCATGGCGGGCACGGCGGTCGGCGTGGTGATCGGCTGGGCGCTGCTCGACCTGTTTCCACAGCACCTGGTCGAGGCGCTGCTGGCGGTGGTCGCCGGCGTGCTTTTCTTCGCGACGCGCAGCACGCGCTACCTGCTGGCCACGGCCTGCATGACGGTGCTGGTGCTGATGTGCTTCAACCAGGTGGGCGACGGCGGCGTGCTGATCGTGCCGCGGCTGGTCGATACCGCGATCGGCAGCCTGATCGCCGGGCTGGCGATGGTGCTGGTGCTGCCGCACTGGCAGGCGCGGCGCTTCAACGAACTGGCGGCCGCGGCGGTGCGCAACCAGGCGCTCTATCTGCGCGGGATCGCCCGGCAGTACCATGCCGGCGCACGCGACGACCTGGCCTACCGGCTGGGTGCGCACCGCGTGGCCTTGCGCAACGCCGCGCACGCGGCCGCGCTGCACGCGGCGGCGGCCGGAGCCGCGGAGGCCCTGGAGGCCCTGGCGGCGAACATCGAGCAGGCATCCGCGGAGGCGCTCGAGGCGATGACGGGCCGGGTGGCGGATGTCCAGCGGCTGGTCGGCCTGGCCGGGCCGGACGGCGAGGGCGACCCGGCGACGCAGCTGGTGCGCACCGAACTCAGCCTGATCGGGCAGCAGATCGAGGCGCTGCGCGGCCACGCGCTGCGATGGCTGCGGCCGGAGGCTGCCTGAACCCCGGCGTGCTGCTCAGAGCCTCGTCGGCCATCCGCGTTGCAGCTGCTGCGCCAGACTGTCGAGCGCTGCCTCGGCGTCGGGTGCGAACCCGATCGAACACGAAAGCATGAGATTCAGCGCTTGCCCGAGCCCTTCGACCACCGTGCCGCCGGCCAACTCGGTGACCACGCCGGCAGCGTCGCGCCGGCACGGGATCGCGGCCTGCACGCGATCCGCGTAGCTTCCCTGCGGGACGCCGTAGCCGACCACCGGCTTGCCGAGCGCGACGGCGTATCCGACTTCGAACACGGTGCCGGAGTCGGGCTCCTGGCCGCGGAAGCTCATCAGGTTGGCTATAACGCCGTCGGCTTCGCGGATCAGCGCGGCGTTGCCTACGTAGATGGCCTGTGCCCGCTCGTCGTCGTTCGCCGCCGGCGGCAGGGCCAGTGGTGCGTCGGTCGGCGCGACACCGGCCAGGCCCAGGCGATCGCAGTGCACCTTCAGCGCAGCGAAGATGCTTTCGCGCTCCGGAAAGAAGACATCGGGGCCGGCCAGGTAGATGCGTGGGAGCTTGGGACTCATGCAGCCGATGGTATCGGCCCGGGCGACCGCGAACCCCGCCTCCGCTACGGTAGCGACGCGCGGTCGGCTGGCTTGCCTTCGTGGGCACGGCCCAGGATGTCGGCCCGAAGCTCGTTGTAGCGCGCCACGAAGTTGACCAGCACGCTGGCGGTCCAGGCGAAGGCGAAGATGCCCGAGATGCCGATGATCGGGGGCACGATGCGCCAAGCGCGCGGCAGCGAGAACGGCTCTCCCAGCGCGGTGTAGCAGTTGGCCGCGAAGTAGGCCGCACTCGACCAGTCGCCCACGATGGCGCCGAACTTCAGCGCGGCTGACCAGACCACCACTTCGGCCAGGTGCAGCGCCAGCAGCATCATCACCGTGACTGTGAACAGCAGGTCGGCGCGCCACAGCGACGTGCGCAGGCGCTGCGCGTGGGTCTGTTTGAGGTACGAACTCGTGATGATGCGGATCCAGAAGGCATGGAACATGATCACGAAGACCAGCACGGCGCCGCCGAACATGATGTCGGGCAAGGGCAGCGCCTGGGTCAGGGCGTTCTCGACCAGGCTGGGCCGCAGGTTCGACAGGTCCGAGGCGGCGTTGGATACGACGCCGGGCAGCGAGTCGGAATCGAATTTCGTGTCAGCCATGTGCCGGTCTCGAAGGAAGGCGGGTCGGAGCGGCCCGCGCCATGGTACCGAATGAAGCCGGCAGCGACGATGCCGGATTCACGGGGCCGGAGCCAGGCGCGGCAAGGATTAGGGTTAACACCTATAATAGGGTTAACCCTGAGCGAATTCGCGTTGGGGCAACCGGAGAACCCCATGTCCACGATCCTTGCCAACGGTCTTTCCGTCGATGCTCCCGGCTCATCGCCGGCTACCCGAGCCCTGTCCAATGTCCTGTCCTTCGGCATCCGCCTGCTGACCGGCTGGAAGGTGACAGCCACCGAAGCCCCGTCTTCGCGCAAGGCCGAAGCCGACGCGGTCCGCGAATGGGCCTGGACCTTCGCCCGCACCGACCGCAGCTTCGCCGACGACCTGTTCGCCGCCGCCGACCGCCACGAGCGGGGCTGACCCCCACGCTCCCCCACCTCGTGTGGGTCGCTGCGCCCCGAGGGGCGGCCTGCCGCCGGCCTGACCCCCGCCTCGGTGCGGACGATGCCTGCGTAAGATAGCGCGCATCGCACCCCGCCCCGCAGGCAGCCCATGGACGAGCGCGTCGACGACGACATCACCTTTCGCAGGCTCGAGATCCTGCTCGCCTTCATGGAGACCGGCAATCTCGCGCGTGCCGCCGAGCGGCTCGACACCAGCACGGTCACCGTGCATCGCGCCCTGCACGCGCTCGAAAACGGAATGCGCTGCGCGTTGTTTCGCCACGAGGGCCGCAATCTCCATCCGACCGAAGCCGCCCAGGCACTGGCCGAGGTCGCCCGCGACGTGCTGCGCACCATGTCCCAGGGCATCCGCTCGACCCGCGAGGTGGCCGGCTACTCGGCTGACCGGATCCGCATCGGCTCGCTCTATTCGTTGACCAGCCGCACCGTGCCCGCGATCGTGATGGGCATGAAGGTGCGCAAACCCGAACTGCAGCTCGAACTGGTGCTCGGCTCCAACGCCGACCTGCTGCAGAAGCTGCGCGACGGCGCGGTCGATGCGGTGTTGATCGGGATGCCCGAGGGCGCCCCCGACTTGGAGAGCGAACCCCTCTTCGACGACGACATCTTCTTCG
This sequence comes from Variovorax sp. P4_D9, assembly GCF_056401695.1. Taxonomy (NCBI): domain Bacteria; kingdom Pseudomonadati; phylum Pseudomonadota; class Betaproteobacteria; order Burkholderiales; family Comamonadaceae; genus Variovorax; species Variovorax sp. P4_D9. The sequence goes on along the minus strand of NZ_JBFUIU010000128.1, from coordinate 2,880 downwards.
CCGCGCCGGCCGGCTCGCCCTACGGCAAGCTCGAGGCGGTCGACCTGAGCGCCTGCGCCAGCGAGCGTTTCGTCAGCCTGAGCGAAGGCTTCGTGACCTACGGCGGCTTTCGCGAAGCCTTTCGGATCGCCGGCTTCACGCCCGACGTGGTCATGGAGACCGGTGACATCTTCTCGCTGATGAACCTGGTCAGCGGCGGCATCGGCTACACGCTGCTGCCGGGCCGCGTGCGCGGCGTGATGCCGCAGCGGGTGCAACTGATCCCCCTGCAGCCGCGCTACCTCATGCGCCAGAAGATCGGCGTGAGCTTCCTGCGCACCCGCGAGCGCGACCCCAACCTGCTCGCCCTGTTGGCGGTATGCCGCATGGCGCGCGCCGATCTTGCCTAGGGTTAACCCCCGATCGTTTCGCTCCGCGAGCTTTTCGCGAGTGCCGCTTAATTGATCGGACCGGCACCAGCCGGTACCTTCTGTCTCCAGGGAACAGCGCCATCGCGCTGCCCGATCCAGGAGACAAGTCATGATCATCTTCGGCACCGCGCTGCTGGCAATCTGCCACCTGCTCGGAATCTTCATCGGCGACCTGCTCGGGCAGGCACTCGGGGTCAATACCAACGTCGGCGGCGTCGGCATCGCGATGCTGCTGCTGATCTTCGCCCGGCTCTACATGCAGAAGAACGACAAGCTGCCCAAGCTGACCGAACTCGGCGTGGAATACTGGGGCGCGATGTACATCCCGGTCGTGGTCGCGATGGCAGCCCAGCAGGACATGGTCGCGGCGCTGCGCGGCGGCCCGGTGGCCCTGCTGTCGGCGGTCGCCGCGGTCGCGGTCTGCGCGGTCGTGATCGCGCTGATCAACCGGATGGAGCGTCCGGCCGCGGAGGCCGCGGTCCCCGCGCCGCTGCTGCACGACAACCCCCTGCTGACCGAAGCGGAGTGAACACCATGCTCGAAATCCTGCAGAAAGCAGCGGCCCAGAACGGCCTCGTGGCAGCCTTCGCGGTGGTCGGCCTGATCGTCCTGGTCTCGGGACAGATCTCGAAGCGGTTGACCTTCGGCCGCGTCCACGGCTCGGCCATCGCGATCGTGATCGGCCTGGCGCTGGCCTACTGGGGCGGCACCCAGACCGGCGGCCACAAGGGCCTGGCCGATGTGTCGCTGTTCGGCGGCATCGGCCTGATGGGGGGCGCCATGCTGCGCGACTTCGCGATCGTCGCCACCGCCTTCGAGGTGCAGGCCACCGAGGCCCGCAAGGCCGGGCTGATCGGCGTGGTCGCGCTGCTGCTGGGGACCGTGCTGCCATTCATCGTCGGCGCGGCCATCGCGTGGAGCTTCGGCTATTCGGATGCGGTGAGCATGACGACCATCGGTGCCGGTGCGGTGACCTACATCGTCGGCCCGGTCACCGGTGCGGCGATCGGCGCCAGCCCCGACGTCATGGCGCTCAGCATCGCCACCGGGCTCGTCAAAGCCATCATCGTGATGGTCGGCACGCCGATCGCGGCCCGCTTCTTGGCCTTGAAGACGCCGCGCTCGGCGATGGTGTTCGGCGGCTTGGCGGGTACCGTCAGCGGCGTCTCGGCCGGCCTCGCCGCCACCGACCGCAAGCTGGTCCCCTACGGTGCGCTGGTGGCCACCTTCCACACCGGCCTCGGCTGCCTGCTCGGGCCGTCGCTGCTGTTCTTCGCCGTCAAGGCCATCATGGCGTGAGGGCTACATCCATGGACCAAATGAACTGGAACACCAAGGCCGACAACCGCGCGGCCCGGCTCGCACGGGCGGCCGAAGCGCTCGGCGCGCAGCGCGCGGGCAAGCGCGTCGCCACCGAGGCCATCGGCACCCTGCTCGAGGCGGTGCTCGAACCCGGCGACCGCGTCTGCCTCGAAGGCAACAACCAGAAGCAGGCCGACTTCCTTGCGAAGGCGCTGGTGCGGCTCGATCCGCGGCGCGTTCACGGCCTGCACATGGTGCAGTCGGTGCTGGCGCTGCCGGAGCACCTCGACATCTTCGAGAATGGCATCGCGGCGCGGCTCGACTTCAGCTTCTCGGGGCCGCAGGGCGCGCGGCTCGCCATGCTGGTGTCGGCCGGGCGGATCGAGATCGGCGCCATCCACACCTACCTGGAGCTGTTCGCGCGCTACTTCGTCGACCTGACGCCGAAGGTGGCGCTGGTGGCGGCGCAGGCGGCCGATGCCGAGGGCAACCTCTACACCGGGCCCAACACCGAGGACACGCCGGCCATCGTCGAGGCCACCGCCTTCTCGGGCGGCATCGTGATCGCGCAGGTCAACGAGCTGGTCGACGGCCGGACGACGACCCTGCCGCGCATCGACATCCCGGCCGACTGGGTGAGCTTCGTGGTCCAAGCGCCGAGCCCCAATTTCATCGAGCCGCTGTTCACGCGCGACCCGGTGCAGATCAGCGAGATCCAGGTTCTGATGGCGATGATGGCGATAAAGGGCATTTACGCCGAGTACGGCGTCGAGCGGCTGAACCACGGCATCGGCTTCGACACCGCGGCGATCGAACTGCTGCTGCCAACCTACGCCGAATCGCTCGGCCTCAAGGGCCGGATCGCGAAGCACTGGGCTCTGAACCCGCACCCGGCGCTGATCCCGGCGATCGAGGCCGGCTGGGTCGAGTCGGTGCATTCCTTCGGCTCCGAGCTCGGCATGGAGGACTACATCCGGGCCCGCTCCGATGTCTTCTTCACCGGCCCCGACGGCAGCCTGCGCAGCAACCGGGCCTTCTGCCAGGCGGCGGGCCACTACGCCTGTGATCTGTTCATCGGCTCGACCCTGCAGATCGACCTCGACGGCAACAGCTCGACCGCCACGCTCGGGCGCATCGCCGGCTTCGGCGGCGCGCCCAACATGGGGGC